>JANPIT010000095.1:0-4483 GCA_031425115.1 Opitutaceae bacterium
AAAACCGAGATGGGCGCGGGCGTGTCCTTGAGCGCGGTGTTCATGCGCGAGCCGGACAAGGTGTTCTGCGCGAGGTAGCCGACGTTTCCGCGCTCGTCGACTTGGAAGGGGGAGAGCGTGATGACGGATTCGTCAGTGGCGGCGGCCGGCGATGTTGCGGCTGGCAGCGGGGCGGTTTGCGCGGGGGCAACGAGGGCGAACGCGCAACTGCCGAGGAACAGAACGAGGCGTAGTTTCGGTTTCATGATTGCTGGGGTTGGAGCATCGGAAAGGGAAATGAACTTCGGAACGTGAACCGCCATTCTGCGCTAATTTCTCCGAGGAAGAAGGGCGGGGGATGGTCTTTTGTTTTGGCTATACAAAGACCTGAACCGTAGGTCAGCGCGCTTGCGCGCGCCAAACCGCGTCCGCAAGCGGACTGGCCTACAGTTACGCAGCCAAACCAAAAGACCATGCGAGGCGGGGACGGTTGGTTGGCATTGGGTTTTTATTAGCGGAGATTAGCGAAGATTAGCGGTTAACTCCGGTTGCCTCTTATTTCACGGTCTTGTTGAGCCCGTCGGACGAACGGGGGTCATCCCACTCGGACGTCGGGCCGAAATAGGATTTGTTGAGAGAATGCGCGCGGCGTTTGATTTCCGGCTCGTGGAGCTCGATGCCGAGGCCGGGCGCATCGAGCGGCACGTTGGCGAAGCCTTTTGTGATCAGCGGCTGATCGCCGACCGGACGCACCATGCTGGACCAGCCCTCGATGTCCTCGTTGTGGAATTCGAGCGCGAGGTGATTCTCGGTGGCGGCGGCGCAATGGACGTTGGCCATGAACGAAACCGGCGTGCCCGCGAAATGCTGCGCCATGCCGATACCCTTCGACTCGGCGTAGTCGCCGATTTTCTTCGTCTCGAGCATGCCGCCGGCGGTGGCGAGGTCGGGATGCACGATGTCAACCGCGTGCATGTCGCAGAGCTTCGCGAAATACTCTTTGAGATAAATGTCCTCGCCCGTGGCGGTCGGGATATCGATGGCGTCGGTGACGGACTTGAGCTGCTCGGGGCGATCCCACGGCACGACTTCTTCCAGCCAGGCGAGTTTGCACGGGGCGAGCGCACGCCCGAGCTGGATCATGCCGTTGGCGCTGCGGTCGCGGAAATGGTCGGCGGAAATCTGCACGTCGTAGCCGACGTGATTGCGCACGGTTTCGAGGTAGCGCACGAGCTCGGGGATGTGGCGATCGATCGAGAGGCCTTCGGTGACGTTGCGGCAGCGCGTCATCTTGAGCCAGGTGAAGCCTTGGACTTCGACGCGGTGCTTCACGGCGGCTTTGATCTTCTCGAAATCTCTGTCGCCATGCGTGTCGGCATAGAGGCGGACTTTGTCGCGGTAACGTCCGCCGAGGAGTTGCCAGCAGGGGACATTGTAAGCTTTGCCGGCGAGATCCCAGAGCGCCATCTCGACGCCGCTGACGCCGCCGCCCATGCGTCCATGCCCGCCGAATTGCTTCAGCGTCTTGAAAAGTTTTTCGACGTTGCAGGGATTCTCGCCAACGAGCCGGCTCTTCAGGATGAGCGCATAGCGTTCGTCGCCGCCGTCGCGGACTTCGCCGAGGCCGTAGATGCCCTCGTTGGTGTCGAGGCGGATGAGCGGGATCTTGCGGCCGAGATGCTCTACCAGCGTGTAGCGGAGATCCGTGATCTTGAGCTGGGAGGGACTGGAGGCGCGGTTCACGCGCGAAGTGGCTTGCGCGACCGAGTCTTCGACCGAGCCGAAGAAAAGCGTGCCAAGCGAAATGCCTCCGAGGGCGCTCGTCTTGAGGAAGCTGCGGCGACTGTGCTCAGGAGAGGGTCCCGGCGCAGCGGAGGGGGCAGGCGGCAAGGGACAAGCGGAAAAACGGTTCATGAATGAGGTGGATCTAAACGGCTGGCGCAGGAGCCGCGCGGGACGAATGCAACGCGCACAAACCTTCCCCCGCTACGCCACGAAAGGTGACAAAGAATGTGGCGCGGAGCGCAGGTTCGAGCGGCGTAGGACTCGGAATGAAGTGCCCACGGAACACACAGAATACACGGAACGGAGGGGGGAGCAGGCGGGCGCGTTGAGAGATCGCTTCTGTGTATTCCGTGTGTTCCGTGGGCAAAATCGTCTGTCGCCTGGTGTCAGGCCAGCACGTCGCGGATGACTTCGCCGTGCACGTCGGTGAGGCGGAATTCGCGGCCCTGGTATTTATAGGAGAGCCGCTCGTGATCGAGACCGAGGAGATGGAGGATCGTGGCGTTGAGATCGTGCACGTGGACGGGTTTTTCCACGGGGCTTAATCCGAATTCGTCGGTGGCGCCGTAGCTCAGACCGGGTTTCACGCCGCCGCCCGCGAGCCACATCGTGTAGGCATCCTTGTGGTGATCGCGCCCCGGCTTGCCCTCGACGCCGCTGGCTCCGCTCTTCTGCGCGATCGGCGTGCGGCCGAACTCTCCGCCCCAGATCACGAGCGTGTCGTCGAGGAGGCCGCGTTGCTTGAGATCGCGGATCAGCGCGGCGGAGCCTTGATCCACGTCGCGGCATTTTTTCGGCAGGCTGGTCGCGAGGTTCGAATGATGATCCCAATCGGCGTCGAAGAGTTGCACGAGCCGGACGCCGCGCTCGACGAGACGGCGCGCGAGCAGGCAGTTGTTGGCGAAGCTGGCCTTGCCCGGTGTGGCGCCATACGCGGCGAGCGTCTCCGGCGACTCCTTCGAGATATCCATCAGTTCCGGCACGCTGGTCTGCATGCGAAACGCCATCTCATATTGGTCGATGCGCGTAGCGATCTCGGGGTCGCCGACGTCGGCCAGTTGCGCCTGATTGAGCTGCTTGACCGTGTCGAGGACGCGCCGGCGGTCGACGGGACCGTGGCCCTTGGGGTTGCCGAGAAACAAGACGGGTTCACCCGCGGAGCGAAACGGCACGCCTTGATAGACGCTGGGGAGAAACCCGGTATCCCAGAGGCTCGTGCCTGCGCCGCCGAGCGGGCCGGACTGGAGCACGATGTAGGCGGGCAAGTCCTGGTTCTCGGAACCGAGCCCGTAAGAAACCCAGGAGCCGAAGCTCGGGCGTCCGCCGCGACCGGATCCGCTGTGCAGAAAAATCTGCGCGGGCGCGTGGTTGATCTCGTCGGTGTGCAGCGAGCGGATGAAAGTGAGGTCGTCGGCCACGCTTGCGAGATGGGGCAGCAGCTCGGAAAATTCGTGGCCGCTCTGGCCATGCTTCGTGAAACGATAGCGCGAGCCGGCGAGCGTGCGTTGCGCGCCGAGGAATGCGAAACGCTTTCCCTTCAGCAGCTCCTCCGGGCACGGTTCGCCGTCGTGCTTCGTCAACGCGGGCTTGTGATCGAAGAGATCGAGCTGCGAAGGCGCGCCGATCATGTGCAGATAGATCACGTGCTTGGCCTTCGGCGCGAAATGCGGCGCGCGGACGTGCGAGGGTTGCGCGGTGGCTTGAGCGAAGAGGCTTTCGCGGAGGAGCCCGGCGAGCGCGGCTGAGCCGAGAGTGAGGCCGGCGCGGTGGAAAAATTGCCGGCGCGAGACGGTGGCGAGGTGTCGGTCGAGGGGATTCATGGTTCAGCCCTTCGTGATGGTTTCGTCGAGGTTGAGCAGCGCGGTGGCGACGGCATACCAGGCGGCGACCTCGGCAACGTCGCTCCCGGGCGGGAAAGCGGTGACGCCCAGCCCGGTGGCGGCGATGAGATCTTTCGCGGCCTGCGGATCGTTGCGGTAGCTGGCGAGTGCGGCCTCGCACAAAGCGATGAGCCCCTGCACCTCGACGTCTTTTGGCGCGCGAGAGAGACAGAGGCGGAAGGCGTGGCGCACGCGGTCGGCGATGGACGCGGCGGGTCGCTCGCGGAGCACGCGGCGGGCGAGGGCCATCGCGGCTTCGACGTAGGCGGGGTCGTTCAGGAGCGTCAGCGCTTGCAGTGGAGTGTTGGAGCGGGAGCGTTTCACTTTGCAGGCCATGCGCGCCGACGCATCGAAGTTCATGAAACTTGGGTAGGGCGCGCCGCGTTTGAGCACGACGTAGAGGCCGCGGCGGTATTTCTCTTCGCCGGGGCTGACGACGTAGTTGTATTTGATGCCGCCGACTTTCACCCACGTGCCGTCGGGTTGATACGGGCGGATTGGCGGACCGCCCTGCTTCAGGCTCAACAATCCCGCCACGGCGAGGGCGTTGTCGCGAATCATCTCGGCATCCATGCGGAGGCGGGGACCGCGCGCGTAGAGTTTGTTCTGATCGTCGCGGGCCAGCATTTCCGGCGTGACGCGCGATGACTGGCGATAGGTGTCGGAGGTGACGATCGTCTTGAGCAACCGCTTCATCGACCAGCCGTTCTCCATGAACTCGACGGCGAGCCAGTCGAGGAGCTCGGGGTGCGTCGGCCGTTCGCCCTTGAGGCCGAACTCCTCGACGGTGGCGACGAGGCCGCGGCCGAACAGCTCGGCCCACCAGCGGTTCACGGTGA
>JANPIT010000096.1:0-2122 GCA_031425115.1 Opitutaceae bacterium
CGTTCATCGTGCGCTGGCCGGGCCAGGTGAAGGCGGGCGCCGCCTGCGACACGCCGGCCATCCATGTCGATATGTATCCGACGCTCGTCGCGCTCGCCGGCGGCAAAATGCCCGCGAATCAGGTGGCGGACGGGGAGAGCCTCGCGCCGTTGATGCGGGATGTGCGCGCGAAGCTGGCGCGCGAGGCGATCTTCCAACATTTTCCCGGTTATCTCGGCGCGGGTGGTGACCATTGGCGGACCACACCCGTGAGCCTCGTTCAAGCCGGTGACTGGAAGTTGATGGAGTATCTCGAAGATGGCCGCCTCGAGCTCTACAACCTTCGCGAGGACATCGGAGAGTCGAAAAACCTTGCCGCGACGAATTCAACCAAGGCGAACGAGCTGCACGCGAAACTCGTCGCCTGGCGCACCGCGATCAACGCGCCGATGCCGCAGCCCAGCAAACCGGACGCCGCGCCGGCTGCGGAAAAGAAGAAGGGCAAAGGGAAGAAAAAGGCAGCGCAAGAAAAGCTCTAAGACCGCAACTGCGGGGCGGGTCTTCGACTCGCTCCGATCGCAGAAAAAATCCCCCTATGGGCCGGGTCACAGACCCAGTCTACTCACGCACTACCCATGAAGTTCTACGGCCTCCATTGGATCGATGTCCTGATCCTCGTCGTCTACATTCTCGCCGTCCTCGCGATCGGGAAAATGTTTTCGCACAGCGTGAAGGGCGAGAAGGACTTCTTTCTCGGCGGCCGCTCGCTGGGCAAGTGGCTGCAGTTTTTCCTCAGCTTCGGCAACATGACGGATCCCGGGCAGGCCGCGACGACGGCCAGTTCGGTCTATCGGCAGGGAGCCGGCGGCGCGTGGCTCGCGCTGATCACCTTATTTCTGACGCCTTACTATTGGTTCATGAACGTGTGGTTTCGCCGGGCACGCCTGACGACCATGGCCGATCTTTTTGCGGATCGTTTCGGGAGCAAGTTTCTCGCGACACTCTACGCCATCACGATGCTGATGGTCGCAATCGTCGGCGTCATCGCCGGCGGAAATGTCGTCGCCCTTAAAACCCTGCAACCGCTCATGGTGAAGGATCCGGCGATCTACACTGCGGCGGAGAGTCAGTCCGTCGCCGACTATCATGAGTTCTCGGAGCTGCGAAAGCAGCGCCAAACCACGCTGCTGACCGGGGCGGCCGCCGAGCGCTACGACGTGCTCAATGATTACTACAAACGCGGCACGCTTCAGCCTTATGTGTCCTATCTCAAGCCGGTCACGTTCTACCTCGTTTCCACCAGCCTGGTGGCGGTGTTCATCATGCTGGGCGGGCTCAAGGCCTCGGCCGTCGTCGATGCCATCCAGGCGCTCCTGGTCGTAGTGATTTCGGTGATACTCATTCCGTTCGGGCTCGCGCGAATAGGGGGCTTCGAGGCGCTGCACGACAAAGTCCCTGCGGTGATGTTCAATTTGTTCGGCGGTGACGCCGCGAGCGAATACACTTGGTATTCGATCGGCGCGCTGCTGCTCGTCCAGTTGATCGGGATCGCAGGCTCGCAGCACAACATGGCGATCGCCGGCTCTGCGAAGAACGAGTTCGCCGCGCGGCTCGGCTCGGTCACGGGCGGTTTCAGCAAACGCTTCGTCACGATCGCGTGGGCGTTCTGCGGATTGATCGCGATCGCGGTGTTCGGGCCGAACCTGTCGGATCCCGATCAGGCGTGGGGCCTGATGACGCGCGAGCTGCTGCCGGTCGGTCTGATCGGGCTGATGATCACCGGCATCCTCGGCGGTAAAATCGCGCTGCTCGGGGCCCAATCGGTCGTGCTCTCCGGACTCGTGGTGAAAAATCTCTACGAGCCACTCCTGCCCGGGCGGTCCGAGCGGCACTACGTGTTGATCGCGCGCCTCGCGGTTCCGATGCTGCTCGCGGCGGGCGTCATTGTTGGGCTTTTCCTCAACAGCATCATCGCGATCCTTAAGTTTACGATCGTGTTGCTGCTGGTCTGGGGCGTGCCGATCACGCTGCTCTTCCTCTGGCGGCGGGTGACGCAGGTCGCCGTGCTGGTGCAGGTGATCGTGACGCTGTTTCTCATCGCCGTCGTGCCGTCCGTGGTTTCGTCGATTCCCGCGTTGGCGCG
>JANPIT010000097.1:0-9284 GCA_031425115.1 Opitutaceae bacterium
TGAATGCGAATCGAGCCGCCGCCCAGCTCCATGCCATTCAACACCACGTCGTAGTGCTGGCCGCGCACTTTCTTCGGATCCGTATCCAAATACTGGGCATCCTCCGCGACTGGAGCGGTGAACGGATGGTGCGTCGCGACATAGCGGTTCTCCGCCTCGTCGTGGGACATCAGCGGGAAATCGATCACCCATAGAAACTGCCAGTCCTCATGGCGGATGGTCATCTTTCCGCGCTTCACGAGCAGCTGCGCTGACTCCAGCCGCAAGCGGCCGAGAATCGCGCACGCTTTTTCCCAAGGCGCCGCCGCGAAGAAGATAATGTCACCTTCTTCGATCTTCAGCTTCTGCGTGAGTTCGGCTTTCTCGGCGTCCGAGAAAAATTTCACGATCGGCGACTTCCATTCGCTACCCTCCACCTTGATGAACGCCAGGCCTTTCGCGCCGAGCGATTTTGCGATTTCCTCGAGGCTCTTGAGCTCGCCCTGAGAAACATCGGCGAGGCCCTTCGCATTGATCGCCTTGACCACGCCGCCGCCGGCCACGGTCGCTTGAAAGACCTTGAACGCAGAATTCCTGAACGTCTCCGAAAGGTCGACCAACTCCAAGGCGAAGCGCACGTCGGGCTTGTCGACGCCGTAACGGTTCATCGCATCGTGAAACGGCAGGCGCGGAAACGGCGTGGGAATATCGGTCCCCAGCACGTCCTTCCAAAGCTTCTTCAACATGCCTTCGAAGAGCGCGTAGATATCCTCGCGCGTGACGAACGAGGCCTCGACGTCCACCTGCGTGAACTCCATCTGGCGGTCGGCGCGAAGATCTTCATCGCGGAAGCAGCGCGCGATCTGGAAATATTTTTCGACGCCCGCCACCATGAGGATCTGCTTGAACTGCTGGGGCGACTGCGAGAGCGCGTAAAATTGCCCCGCGTGAATGCGCGACGGCACGAGATACTCGCGCGCACCCTCCGGCGTGCTCTTGAAGAGCGCCGGCGTCTCCACCTCGATGAACTCCTGCGAATCGAAGTAATCGCGGATCGACTTCGCCGCCTTGTGGCGCACCTGAAGATTCTTCCGCATTTTCGGCCGGCGCAGATCGAGATAACGGTAAGTGAGGCGCAGGTCCTCGTTCACCTTGTCGCCACCCGCGTCATCCAGCGGAAACGGCGGCGTATCCGAAATGTTATGAATCTCCAACTCAGCCGCGACCACCTCGAGTTCACCCGTCGGGAGGCTCTTGTTCTCGGTGCCGGCTGGACGGCGCACCACCGCGCCGGTGATGCCGATCACGGACTCGGGTTTCAGGTGCTTCAGCTGCTCCGCCAACGTGGCATTATCGTGCGGCTCGAGTTTGATCTGCGTGACGCCTTTGCGGTCACGCAGATCGACAAAGATGATGCCGCCCTGATCGCGGATCGTGTCGACCCACCCGAGGAGCGAGACGGCCGCGCCGAGGTCGGCAGATGTGAGCTGGGCACAGTGATGGGTGCGCTTCATGGAGACGTAGGTCGAACAGCAGAGCGTAGCGCCACACAGCAGCGCAAACAGAATCTCCGTCGACCTTTTCGAAGAACCTAACGCCCGCCGATCGTCAGCCCACCACCAGGCTCTCGCCCGTCATCTCCGGCGGTTTCGGCAGGTTCATCAGTTGGAGCACTGTGGGCGCGATGTCCGCGAGCCGCCCGCCCGTGCGCATCGTCGTCCTTCCTTTCGCAAATTCCGCCCCAACGACAAAGACCTCGACGAGGTTGAGCGTATGCGCCGTGTGCGGGCCGTTCACCGTCGGGTCCCACATCTGCTCCGCATTGCCGTGGTCGGCACAAATCACTGCTCGCCCGCCCACCTTTTCCAAAGCGGCGAGGAGTTCCGCCACGCCGCGGTCCGTCGCTTCGACCGCTTTCACGGTAGCGGGCAAGGAGCCGGTATGACCGACCATATCGGGATTGGCGAAGTTCACCACGAGCAGGCCATACTTGCCGCTCTCGATCGCCGCTTTGGCTGCTTGGGTGACCTCGGCCGCAGACATTTCGGGCTGGAGATCGTAAGTCGCCACCTGCGGGCTCGCCGGACATGCGCGGTCTTCGCCGGGAAACGGATCCTTGCGGTAGTTATTAAAGAAGAAGGTCACGTGCGGATTCTTCTCGGTCTCCGCGCAGCGGAACTGAGCCAGCCCCGCATCGCTTACGACCTTGGCCAAAATATTCTTCAACGCCTCGGGCTTCCCCGAGATCACGTTCACCGGCAGACCCTTTTCATACTCCGTCATCGTCGCGAAATAGAGGTCCAGTTTCTCTCCCCGATCGAAGTCCTTGAAGCCTTCGGTCACAAACGCCTTGGTGATTTCGCGCGGACGATCGCCGCGATAATTATAGAACAACACGGCGTCACCGTCGCGGATCGTCGCCAGCGGCTGTCCGGCCGCATTCGTGACCCACGTGGGTGGCACAAATTCGTCTCCCTTCTGGGAATCGTTGAGCGGATTGTCGTAGTAAGCCTGCACCGCCGCCGCCGCATTCGGCGCTGTCGCCTCCGCTTTTTTGCCCGTGAGCATGTTATACGCCTTGCTCACGCGCTCCCAGCGGTTGTCGCGATCCATCGCCCAGAAACGCCCGCACACACTCGCAATCGCACCGATGCCAATTGCGCGGCACTGTGCGTCGACCTGTTGCACGTAGGCCAGCCCGCTGTGCGGGGGCGTGTCGCGGCCATCCGTAAACGCGTGAATGAAAACCTGGTCGGCGCGCAGACCATCTTCCTTCGCCTGCCGCAGAATCCCGTAAAGATGCTCGAGCATGCCGTGGACGCCCGCGTCGCTCACGATCCCCATCAGGTGCAGCCGGGCGCCCGGCCGCGATTTTACGCGCAGGATCGCCGAGACCCACACGGGGTTCATCGCGAGTTTCCGTTCGAGAAACAATTTGTTCAACCGCACCAACTCCTGGTCGACGATCCGGCCCGCGCCGATGTTCTCGTGGCCGACCTCGCTGTTACCCATTACGCCTTCCGGCAGTCCGACATCGAGGCCCGATGCCCTGACCAAGGTATGCGGATACGTGGCGTGCAGCCGGTCGTCGCAGGGCTTGTGGGCGAGTGCGACCGCATTGGACTTGTCGAGCGACGGATCGGGATTCTTGCCCCAGCCATCGCGGATGACGAGGAGGACGGGCTTGCGCGGATTAGTCATGAGGGAAAGAGCGCCACCATTGCGCGTCCGTTCTCGCCGCGGAAGGCAAAAGTTCCATCCTCCGCCATGGGAGTGGACCCCATCGCCGGCCCCGGCTCAAATAATTCCCTCTCGTGTCGATATTGGCAACAACCCTGCCTTGGGAAACGCTGACCAATTCAATCTGGAAATCATGAACTCAGGAAAAAGGCCTGTTATTAAGGAATAATAGTCGTTCGCTTCACCCGTTCCTGATTTCCTGAGTTCCAGATTTGTTTGGCAGATCGTTTCTGACATTCCCCGACAGAATCCGTGCGATGCCCCTGATCATCCGAGATCAACTGGTTAATCCCCCCACTTGGTTTGCGTCTTTTCGCGACCTTACGCTCTACTGTCACTGCTTCCTCCACGCCGAGATCGTGATCGAGTCGGAAAACCCCGACCCCTATTGGCGGTGGATGCGTCCGCAGGGCGGGATGGATTTCGTGGAGGACTTCGTTCGCCCAGGCTCGGAAGATGGCGTGCGGCTCGACTGTCAGCCCAACTACCCGCGCTCCGTGATCACCGACCGCATCGCGCCCGAAAACGTCCATCGCCTCATTGCTCAGCTGAAATTTTGTGGCGGCCTCGCCTGATTCGTTCCGAAATAGCTAAATCAGGGGGTGACAGCGCTTCCCGGCGCGTCGCACGCATCCAGCACGCGCCCTCGCCCGTTTGACTTCGCGGGACTTCTCCCGACGAATCTTTTGCTCCATGCCGAAACGCGCCGTCCTCCTCGTCAATCTTGGCTCGCCCGATTCCACCGCGGTGCCTGATGTCCGCCGCTACCTCGAGGAATTCCTCGGTGATGATCGCGTGATCGATCAACTGCCGAAGCCCGTCCGCTCCCTTCTCTTCAACGGCATCATCATCCCGCGCCGCGCGCCTAAGTCCGCGCACGCCTACGAACAAGTATGGACGAAGGAGGGCTCGCCGCTGATCGTCACCTCCAAGAGCGTGCAGCAAAAACTCGCCGCCACCCTCGGCTCCGGCACACCGGTGTATCTAGCGATGCGTTACGGGAACCCGTCGATCGGTTCCGTCGTAGCCCAGCTTGTGGCTGACGGCATTGAGCACGTGCTGCTGTTTCCACAATATCCCCATTACGCCATGTCCTCCTGGGAGACTGTCGTCGTGAAAGTCTACGAGGAGGCCGCGCGCCAGGCCCCTGCGCTCCGGGTCGAACAGGTGCAGCCGTTTTACGCCGACGCCGACTACATTGAGGTGCTGCATACCGTCTCCGCCCCTTATTTCGCGCAGCCTTATGATCACGTCTTATTTAGTTACCACGGCATCCCCGAGCGTCATCTGCGCAAATCAGATCCGTCGCACGCGCATTGCCTGACCGTGGACGACTGCTGCACGACGTGCACTCCGGTCCACGCCACCTGTTACCGCGCTCAGGTTTTTGCCACGACCCGCGCCTTGATCGCGCGGTCCGGCGTGCCCGCGGCCAAGCATTCCGTCTCGTTTCAATCCCGCCTCGCAGGCGACCCGTGGCTCAGGCCTTACACCGATTTCGAGCTCGAGCGATTTCCGTCGGAGGGCAAGAAACGGCTCCTGGTGCTCTGCCCGGCCTTCGTTTCAGATTGCCTCGAGACTCTCGAGGAGATCCAGCAGGAGGGCCGGGACACTTTCATGGAGGCTGGAGGCGAATCGTTTCAGCAGATTCCCTGCCCCAACGATCACCCCGCCTTCATCGATTTTCTCGCCAAACGGGTGCAACACTGGCTCACTCGCGACCGCGCGTGAACGATCCAGTTACTTCGTCGCAACCGTCCGCCGGTCCCAGCCAAGCCCGCGATGCTGCGGACTTTTGCGCCGTGTTGGTGCTCGACGCCACCGGCCGTATCACTTCGGGCAACACGTCCGCGCGGCGCCTGTGGCAAACCGGCGAAGCGGAATTGGTCGGCGAGGCCTTCGCTTCGCTGTTCGCCTTCGAGGTCACCTCGACCGATCCGGACTTCTTGGAGGCCCAATGGGAGGTCGTGCTCGCGAGCGCGCTGGATCGTGCCACGATTTTCACCGCCCAACCCCGCGAAGGTGCGCCCCGCGAAGTGCGGGTGCGGATCGAAAAAATCCTCGGCGGCGCGGCGGGTTTTATCGCAACCGCCCAGCCCCCCGTCATCGCCGCGCCGAGCGCGCCGGCGTCGACCGACGATTTGGCGGCCGGCCTTCGCCTCCTCGCCGATAAGGGCGCGGGCGGTTATTTTGATCTGCAGCTCAAGGCAGGTCGGGTGCATTTTTCGCCAGTCTGGAAAAAGCAGCTCGGTTATGCCGCGGGTGAACTGGCTGATACGCTGGAGACGTGGCATCAACTCATTCATCCGGATGACTCATCCGCGTCGCCGGATCGCATCAGCAAGAAATTGAGCGCGGGCGCGACTCAGTCCGGCACCGCCGTGACGCGGCCGTTCAGCGTGGAATTTAGGATGCGTCACCAGCGCGGGCACTGGATGTGGATTCAGTGTGTCGGCGTTCAAGCCCTGAGCGGCCTCGGCGAACTCGAGCGCGTCGTCGGGATGCACCTTGATATCTCCGAACGGAAAGAGCTCGAGGATAGCCTCATCGCCAACGACGCCCGCCTGCAGGATCTGAGCAACGGTGGACCGCTGGGTGCGTTCGAATTGGATTTCGCCCATCAGCTTTTCTGGTTTTCCCCCGCCTGGGAGACGCTGCTCGGTTATGAGGAGGGCGAGCTCGCTGCGACGGCCGCGTCATTTGCCGCCGCCTTGCCGGCCGAGGAAGCATCGGCGGGCGTCGAAGCGTGGCTGTTGCAGCGTGCCGTCGGCCAGAGCGTGTTTGTCGAGCCCGTGAAATTGCGCGCGAAAGACGGCAAGTCCGTCGCCGTGGTGCTGGGCGTGCATCGCACCATCAGTCGCAAGCGCGAACTCATGCGCGTCGTCGGTTTCGCGTGCGCTCTGCCGGCCGGTGCCGCTTCCGAAGACGGCGCCCTCCCGGCCGCATTGAGCAACGAGGTTTTCACGACGCTCGCCGAGGGCGTGATCGTCGCGGATGCGCGCGGCAAAGTTATTTTCGCCAACACGGTCGCCGGCCGCTTGGTGGGCATCAACCCCGCAGCCGTGCGCGGCCAACCGGTTCGCGACGTTTTCCGTCTTATTAATCGTCAGAGCGCGCGTCCCGGCGACGATCCCGTGGAGCGTGCGCTCGCGGCCGACAATCCACTCCCGCTGATCAGCGAGGACGCGCTCGCGTCCGCGCTGGAGGGCGGCGCCCCGACCCCGATCGTGTGGACGGCGCGCGCTGCGTTTGGCGCGGATGGCAAGCCGCAGGGCGTGGTGATCATTTTCCGTGATCCCGACGAGATGACGCTCACCCCTGAAGAGCTGGTGAAGGCGAACCGTTTCGAAGCGCTCGGCCTGCTGGCGGGCGGCATCGCGCACGACTTCAATAATCTCCTCACCACGATCCTTGGCGCGGTCTCACTCGCCACAGACAATCGTGATTACTCGGCGCTGCCTGATGCGGACAAGGCGTGCATGACCGCCAAGGGCCTTACCAAACAACTGCTCTCCTTCGCCAAGGGCGGCACGGGGAGCCAGGCGGTCTGCGCCCCGAAAGAGATCCTCGATGATTCGCTCAAGATCGCCGCTGCGGCCTCTTCAGCTGCGATCACCCTGACCATCGCGGACCCGATCGAAAACGTCATGGTGGATCGCGCGCAGATGCTGCAGGTCTTTCAGAATCTGATCGTAAACGCCCTGCAGGCGATGCCGCCAGCTCCGCACAAGGCGCGGCTGGAAATCACGGCGCGCAACCTCACCCTCGCCGAAAACCAAGTGTCGTCTCTCACGGCCGGCGATTACGTGGAATTTGCCGTCCGCGACAATGGCAGCGGCATCAAGCCCGAACACGTCGAGAAAATCTTCGACCCGTTTTTCACCACGAAGAAGCACGGCACCGGCCTCGGGCTCGCGACCGTGCTCTCCATCGTGCGGAAGCATGGCGGGCAGCTCGAACTCGCGACCGAGGTCGGCGTCGGCACGGCGTTCACGGTTTATCTCCCGAAAGCTGAAGCTGCGATCGCGGTGGAAGCGCGTCGGGCCGCACGATTGGATTTCCGCAGCGGCCGCGTGTTGTTCATGGATGACGATCCGAAAATCTCCGCGCTCACTGTCACGATGCTGCAGAATCTCGGCTACACCTGCGACCTGGCCAAATCCGGCGAAGAAGCCGTGGCGCTCTACAAACGCTACATCAACCTCGGCAAGCAGCACTACGACGCCGTCATCATGGACCTCACCGTCGTCGGCGGAATGGGCGGCGAAGAGTGCTACGGTGAATTGAAAAAGCTCGATCCCGACGTCCGCGCCATCGTCGCGAGCGGCTACGACAACGACGACATGCGCCGCCAGTTTTTCGAGAAAGGGTTTCTCGGTTATCTCACGAAACCGTATCGCGAGAAGGAACTGGGCAAGATTCTGAAAGAAGTGCTCGGGTAGAATCAGGTGGCAGGAGACAGGAAACAAAGTCCTGGCTGCTCACAACTGACTCCTGTCCCCCGTCTCCTGCCACCTGTCTCCTGTTCTGTCCTGCCACCCGTCTCACTCCCGCCACGTGAACGCATGGCACAGTGCCACGCCCGCGGCGTCCGCTTCATCCAACGCCAGGGTGCGACCGTGCCCCAGAAGCGCCATCACGGTGCGCGCCATCTGCTCCTTGCTCGCCCGGCCCGCGCCAACGACTGCTTGTTTTACCCGCAGCGGCGGATACTCGAACACGGGACGACCCTGGAGCGCCGCCGCCGCGATCGCGGCACCGCGCGCTGCGCCGAGAATCTGCGCCGTCCGAATATTTTGCACGTAGATCGTCTGCTCGAGCGCGACGTGCCGGACGTCCGCTCCTTGCAAAAACGTTGATACCCCTCGGTGAATTTCCGCGAGCGCCTCCGCCATCGAATGCTTCGGGGCGACGCGCACCGTCTGGCAGCGCAGCAACACCGGCTGCCGTCCCGCGCCAAACTCGATCAGCGCTAGTCCCGTTCCCCGGAGCGACGGGTCGATTCCCAGCACCACGCCGACAAATGGAACGCGCGCACGCACGCCGAACGAGCCGTGGGCATGAGCCGACGCATTCGCAGGCAGAGCGACCGCCGCCGACATCGGTTTGCCGGCGAGCTTCGCCGCCCACATCTGCCTCACGTTCATTCGGGCCATGAATAATCTTTAAACGCGGAGCCCGCGGAGCGCGCGAAGTGAAACCTGCGCTCTGCCGATTCTCCGCGCGCTCCGCGACCTCCGCGTTTCAAAATCAGTTCGCATCACCACAAGAGCTTCAACCCCGCGACCAGACTCAGAGCCAGCGCAATATTTTCAAACGTGCGCTGATCGATCTTCATCACGAGCTTTCGGCCAAACCATGCGCCCGCGATCACGATCGGTGCGAGCAGGAGATTGAATGAAAAACTCGCGGAGTTGATCAGCCCGAGGTGAATCATGAACGGCACCTTGAAAAAATTGAGCAGGAGGAAAAAAACCGCACCGGTGCCGACGAAGTCCATTTTGGGCAGACGCATCGCCAGCATGTAGATCGCCATCAACGGGCCGGCCGCGTTGGCGACGAGCGTGGTAAAACCGGCGAGCACCCCGATCGTCGGCGGAAACCAAGAACCGTGTTCCGCCTCATGACCCGAAAATCGTCGACGGATCAAATGCATCGCCACCAGCGAGAGCACGATCGTGCCGATCAGGACCTGCGCTTGGCGTTCATTGACCAGATCGAGCGCGAAATAACCGAGCACAACCCCGGCCGCCGTCCACGGAAAAAGCCGGCGGATGTGTTTCCAGTTCGCGTGCTGCCGATACGTCGCCGCGCCGATAAAGTCACCGATGCAGAGCAGCGGCAGCACCATGCCCGTCGCCTGCTTCGCGGGCATGAGGTGCGAGAAAATCACGACCGCCAGCATGCCGAGGCCGCCAATACCAGCCTTCGATATCCCCACAATCAGCGCTGCCAGGATCGCGAGCGCCCACTCCCACGGTTCAAAGTGCATGCGTGCGATCGTAGCTCATGCGATCGCCTTTTCGGCGAACGTGCCGTCCGCAACCTCGAAGACCTGCCACGTG
>JANPIT010000098.1:0-6623 GCA_031425115.1 Opitutaceae bacterium
GGTCAAGCCGCTCCACCTTTCTGAAATATCAATGAGAACGCCGCAATTTATCCGCCCCTGTTTGCTCGCGCTGCTGTGCGGCCTTTCCGCTTCGGCCCAGCCGCTGCGCTTCGGGCAGGCGGCCGTTAGCATCACGCCGCCGGAGGGCATGCCGTTTCAGGTGCCGCAGCGGCCGCCATTTCCCGTGATTCCAGCCACCGGCACGCATGATCCCTTACAGGCGAAGGCGATTGTCTTCGAAAGCGGCGGCGTAAAGGCCGCGATCGTCGCGTGCGATCTTACCAGCATTCCGATCGACATCCATCGCGCGGCACGAGCCCACGTTGCGAAGATAAGCAGTGTGCCGCCCGAGAACGTGATGATCACCGCGACGCATACGCACACCGTGCCCAACATTCGCCCGCGTTTTTTCGCCAATGCGTCCCCAGAACAGAAGAAGGTCGCGGCGGAGTATCTCGAAAACCTGCCGAAGCTCATCGCCGAGAGTGTGCAGCGCGCGGAGAAGTCACTGACGGCGGCAAAACTGCGCGCGACAATCGGGCAGGTGCCGGACGTTGCCTTCAACCGGCGGTTCCTGATGAAGGACGGCACCGTCGTCTCGAATCCAGGCAAGGGGCAGGATGAGTTGTTGGTCAATGTCGTGCGCCCCGCAGGGCCGACCGATCCGACCCTGCCCATGTTGTATGCAGAATCTCACGACGGGAAGCCGCTTGCCACGGTGATCAACTTCGCGATGCACCTGGATACGACGGGCGGCTACGCCTACTCGGCCGACTACCCGAGCCAGATCGCCAAAATTCTCGCGGACGTGAAAGGCCCGGAAATGCTCACGCATTTCACGATCGGTGCGGCGGGCAACATCAACCACTATTACCTGCTCGACCCGAAGGCGCCCCGGCGCACGAAGGGGTTTACCGAGGCGGCGCGCATCGGCACCTTGGTCGCGGCTGAAGTGGTGCGCGGTTATCAGCGGCTGCAGCCGATCGCGTCCGCGCCGCTCAAGGTGACCCGTGAAGTTGTGCGCCTGCTGGTGCTCGAGGAGAAGGCGCCGGTGCTAGCCAAGCAGTTTGGCAACAAGCCGACGTTTCACGACGGCGAACTCGAGGTCACGCTGGTCGATGGCAAGTATACGTTCGAAGCTGAGGTGATGGTGATCACGGTGGGCGACGAACTGGCGGTCGTCGGCATGCCCGGCGGGATGTTCGTCGAACTCGGTCTCGCGGTGAAACAGAACTCGCCGTATCAATTCACGTTTCTGAACGCCTTGGCGAATGGCGCCATCGGCTACGTCGCCAATCGAAAAGCGATGCGCGAGGGCGCATATGGCGCCTCGTATGCGACGACGCGTTCGAATCCTGGCTCGGGCGAAGCGCTCGTCGATTCCGCGTTGCGCCAGCTCATCGCGCACCGCGACATGAAGCCCACGCCGTGAGTGCCCCGATGTGCGTTGTCTTGCGGGTAGGGCGAGGCGTCCTCGCCAAGCCGTCGCGGAAAGCGTCGACGAGAACTTCGCGATGTTCACACTCATGCCGCGCGACGGCTCACCGGGGACGGTTCGCCCTACCATTCTATCCGCTTGTATGAAATCGCTCTTATTCCGGTGGTGCCTGCTGGCATCGGCACTCTGTTTTTTCACCGCCGTGCCTTTTGCGGCCGAATCCGCTTCTCGCCCCAACATCGTATTCGTCCTCGTCGACGATCTCCGCTGGGACGATCTCAGCATCACGGGCAACACCGTGGCGAAGACGCCGCACCTCGATCGCGTCGCGCGCGAAGGCGTGTTGTTTCGGAACGCGTTTGCGACGACCGTCATTTGCTCGCCGAGCCGCGCGAATATTCTCACCGGCCTTCAAACGCGGGCGCATGGCATCGTCGATAACACCGATCGCAGCGCGGCGAGCCACAAGCTCGCGACGTTTCCCCAGGCGTTGCAGCGGGCAGGCTATGAGACGGCGTTCGTCGGCAAATGGCACATGGGCAACGACGACACGCGCCGCCCCGGCTTCGATCACTGGGTTTGTCTGAAGGGCCAGGGTTCGACGATCGACCCCGAGCTCAACGTGAACGGGCAGTCGATCAACGCGAAGGGCTACGTGACCGACATCCTCGGCGAACGTGCGCTTGAGTTTCTAAAGGCGAAACACGCGAAGCCGTTTCTCCTCTATTACTCGCACAAGGCCGTGCACCCCGAAACGATTCAACGCGCCGACGGATCGCTCTCGGATCCGACGCTTTCGAATTTTATCCCGGCCGACCGACACAAGACACTCTACGCCGGCGCGAAAATCACCCGCCGCCCGAACGCGCTCGCCGCGCCCGAGGGCAAACCCGCGCTGCAACGCGCGATCCCCGGTCTCCCGCCGCTCGGCCCCAAGACGGGTTCCAGCGACGAGGTCATCCTCAACCGCCTGCGTATGCTCGCCGCGATCGATGAGAGCATGGGGGAGTTGTTCAAGGTGCTCGAAAGCACGGGCCAACTCGATCGCACCATGATCGTGCTGACGAGCGACCACGGTTATTTTTACGGCGAGCACGGTTTGAGTGTGGAGCGGCGACTCGCTTACGAGGAAGGCATTCGCATTCCGCTCTTCGTGCGCTACCCGCCGATGATCAAAGCCGGGAGCCGACGTAACCAGATGGTCCTTACGGTGGATTTCGCGCCGACTTTCATGGAGATTGCGGGTGCCCCGGTGCCTACGGGTTTGCATGGCAAGTCTCTGGTGCCGCTGCTGCGCGAGAATGGCCCCGCCTTGCGCGACGCGTTTCTCATCGAGCATTTTTCCGAGAGCGTGTTTCCGCGGACGACGAAGATGGGTTATCGCGCAGTCCGGACGGAGGCGTGGAAATACATTCATTACGTCGACATCCCCGGCGCAGATGAGCTCTACGACTTGAATCGCGATCCCTACGAGTTGCGCAATCTCATCGCCTCCGCTGGCCACGCTGCGGAGCTGACCAAGCTGCGCGAGGAGTTGGCGAAACAAGAACGCGCGGCCGGCGAGCGCACCGCGGCGAAGTAGGGTCGGGCTCTTCCTGAGAATCTGTTCGCCGGCCGCATCCGTCCGCTGTCGGCTGCGTCTGTCTCCTTTGACCTCCGTCGCTCGAACCCACTGCGAGCGGTCCCCGCAAATTATAGCCCCTTCAATGAAGAACAACCTGCTGTCTTTTGTCCGCGCACCGCGTTGCGGGCGTGCCGTGAAGCGTGTGAGCCTTGGCCTCTCACTGCTCGCGATCGTCGCGGCGCAGGTGTTGGGACAATCCGCCACTGCCACCGCCGCCACACTGGTGAAGTATGACAAGAATCGGAACGGCACGCTCGACCCCGACGAGCGCGCGGCGCTGGAACGTGATGAAGCGCAAGCGGCCCGCGTGGCAGTGGAGACTGCTCCGAAAGAGAAGGACGACATCGTGTCGCTCTCGCCGTTCGAGGTGAGCGGCGCGGGCGACCGCGGCTATTACGGCGCCAACACCATGGCGGGCACCCGCCTCAATTCGCGGATCGAAGACCTGGCGTCATCCATCACGGTCGTGACGAAAGAGCAGATGCAGGATTTCGCGATGCTCGATATCAACGACATCTTTGCCTACGAGGCCGGCACGGAAGGGACGGGAAATTTTACGGATTTCCAAATCGATCAAAGCGGTCGCACGACCGATGGCACGATGATGGATCCCAACAACGCGAACCGCGTTCGCGGGATCGGCAATGCGAACGTTTCCTTCGGCAATTACGAGACGAGCAGCCGCGTGCCGATTGATCCGCTCAACATCGATGCGGTGGAAATCAGCCGCGGGCCCAACTCGAACATCTTCGGCCTGGGCAATGCGGCGGGCACGGTGAACATGGTGCCTTCGACCGCGAATCTCTCGCGTGGCCGCTCGCAAGTGCAGTTTCGCGCCGACAGCTACGGCGGCTATCGCGCCAGCCTTGATCTCAACCGCGTGCTCAAGCCTGGCACGCTCGCGGTGCGCGGCAGCGCGGCGTTCCAGCACGATGGATACGTCCGGAAACCTTCTGGCACCGATTCGATCCGCTTGAACGGCATGGTGAAATTTCAGCCCTTCAAGGCGACGACGATCATCGCCTCCCATTCGCTCTACCGGCTGCACGGCAACCGCCCGAACTCGGTCATGCCACGCGACGCAATCACGCAGTGGCGCAACGCCGGTTCGCCCACGTGGGATCCGCTGACGAGTCGTGCGTTCCGCTCCGACGGCAGCGTGCTCGGCACCTTCACGGGGAATCCACCGGCGTATTTCGCGTTCGCCGGGTCCATCTCCTCGGGCGTGGGCACGTCCCTCGTATCCGTCGACAAGGGCACGGTCGTGCACTGGACGCCCGTGCGCGGCTCCACCACGACGACGCCGCAAGCGCTCGATGGTTTCCGGTTAATGACCTCGGCGCCCACATCCAGCCGCGCCACGCAGCCGCTCTTTGCCAGCGACGCGACGGTTAACGACAAGTCCATCTACGATTGGTCCGAGATTAATCTCGCGGCCATGAACCGCAGTTGGGAGCAGACGGGCACGACGACCGCGCAGATCGAACAGATTTTTTTCAACACGCCGCGCCATATGCTTGCCGCCCAGGTCGGCTGGTTCCGCGAGGACTCGAAGCGGCGCCAACGGGCGCTCTTCGGCACGGGCGGCGCCGGCACGGGCGCGGTGGGCTACCTGCAAGTCGACGTGAATCAGCGGCTGCTCGATGGCAGCGTGAATCCGAATTATCTCCGGCCCAACATTGGCATCGTGGGTGGCTACACCTACGACGTGCCGCTGACGAACGATACCTATCGCGCGCAACTGGCCTACAAGCTCGATTTCACGCAGGAGAAGAGCCTTCTCCGTTGGGCTGGCCTGCATCAGCTTTCCGGTTACGGCGAATACAAGAATAACGTCACGCGGCGTTACTCGTTTCGCGATGTCATCACGAGCGATCATGCGTGGCTCGGTGCCAACGTTCCGCGCGCCAACCAAGCCACGGTCGGCACGCTCGCGCAGAATCAAGTGTCGCCCACGATCTCGCGGAATTATTTCCAGTATTACATCGGTGACAACCAGGGGCAAAATGCGGACTACGCGCCGTCCGATTTTCGTCACGGCACCTACGAATACGTCTGGGGCAACACGGCCACCGGCAATATCCGACGGGAGCAAGCGACGCTGGGCGGCGCGGCGTCGGTCGACGGCACGGGGGGATCAAACAACGTCCTGCGCATCCTGAAAACGCGCGGCGCCGTCCTGCAGAATCTTTTCCTCCAAGGGCGCGTGATTACCACTTTCGGACTCCGGCGCGACCAGAGTTACATCAAGCGCGGCGTGCTGCCTCGGCTCCTGCCCGACGGCGAGTCGCACGACTATTCGTGGAACAAGCAGTGGGCCGCTGGCGATTGGCTGTTCCGCGAGGGGCCGACGAAGACGTCCGGCATCGTCGTGAAGCCACTGTCGTGGTTCCATATTCACGCGAACGAGTCCGACAGCTTCGTGCCATCGACGCCCGCGCAGAACCTCCGCGCGCAGACGTTGCCCGACCCGACGGGCGAGGGGCAGGACTACGGGTTCACGCTGATGCTTTTCAAGGGTAAGTTGAACCTCCGGGCGAATCACTACACGACCCGGCAGATCAACGCGCGCAACGGCCAGTCCACGACGCTCGCGGGGCGCGCCGTGAAAATGGACATCTACGATCTGACGACCTCGCGGCCCTTCGGCCTCGATCTGCGGGCGCGCAATTGGCTGCGCAACGATGCACAGCGCCGGGGCGCGCCACTGACTGAAACGCAGCTCGACCAACGCGTCGCCGAGACGATCAAGATGGATTACGACGTGATCCGCTCGCTGCAGGAAGGCACGCTCAGCGGGGGGCTCCCGCTGGCCCAGACCGACGAGCTGGTATCGAAGGGCCACGAGATTGAGCTCAACTACAACCCGACCCGTTTCTGGACGATGAAGCTCAACTTCACCGAGCAGCAGGCGATCGATGCCAGTGTCGCGCCCGACCTGACGACCTACATGGAGCAGCGGATGCCGCTGTGGCGCAGTCTCATCGATTTGGATACCGGGCTGCCGTGGTATACGAGCCGCTACGATGGCGGGCAGTCCCCCGAGCAATGGATCACGGGCAACGTGGTGGCGCAGCTCGCGGTGGCGAAGGCGAATGAAGGCAAGAGCCGCCCCCAGATCCGCCGCTACCGGGCCAACTACAGCACGAATTTTCAGCTCGCGGGCATTACCGATCAACGCTGGTTGAAGCGCTTCAATGTCGGTGGCGCGCTCCGGTGGGAAGACAAGGGCGCGATCGGTTACTTCGGGGTGCAGCAGCCCCCCGTGGTGGTCACCGCGCTGGATCGAAACCAACCCGTTTACGCGAAGGACAATTTGTATGTCGATGCATTCGTCGGCTATCGGACAAAGCTGTTTTCCAACAAGGTCGGCGCCACGTTTCAGCTCAACGTGCGCAATCTGCAGGAGAACGGCCGACTGCAGGCCATCAGCGCGTTCCCGGATGGTTCGCACAACGGTTATCGGATAATCGATCCACGGCAGTTTATTCTGACGGCGACGTTCGATCTGTGAAGAATGCAGCGATCTTTCGATGTAGGGGCGCAGACTTGCTGCGCCCT
>JANPIT010000099.1:0-4655 GCA_031425115.1 Opitutaceae bacterium
GTAGACGCTGCCAGTGCCGCCAAAAATACTGGTGCCGCCGAGCACGACGGCGGTGATGGCGAAGAGTTCGTAACCCGTGCCAGCGTCGGCTTTGGCCTGGCCGAGCCGCGCGGTGTAAATGATCGCTGCGAGCGCGGCGATGACGCCTGCAATTGTGTAGGCGAGCGCGAGCCGACGTCCGACGGGCAAACCGGCGTAGCGCGCGCCTTCGGGGGAGAATCCGATCGCGCGCCATGCGCGGCCAAAGGTGGTCCGATGCACGAGGAGCGCGATCACGACCGCCACCACGAGAAAGAGCCACGCCTGCGTCGGAAGGCCGAGCCAGCGTTCCTGGCCGAGAAAAAGAAAACTCGCCGGGAAGTCCGTGTAGGTGATCGCGCCGCGCGTGATCGCTTCGGCGAGGCCGCGGAAAAGCGAATACGTGCCGAGGGTGACGATCAGCGGCGGGAGGCGTAGCGTGGTGATGAGCGAGGCGTTGAGTGCACCGCCCATGCCGCCGAGGACGAGCGTGAGCGCAGCCGCGAGCGGGATGGGAAGCCCGGCATCGTGCCACAGTTTACCGAAGAGAATCGCACAGAGGCCGAGGAGCGAGCCGACGGAGAGATCGATGCCGGCGGTGATGATGATCGGCGTGAGGGCGAGCGCGAGGAGGCCGATCTCGCAGGAGTGGCGGAGAATATCGAACTGACGGTCGAGGGTGCCGAAGCCCACAACGACACCGCGGCGGTTCGTGGTCGTGCCCGCGAAATAGAAGAACAGCCACTCGGCGATCAGCACGTAGAGCAGCAGCATCTCATGAGAGAGCAGGCGGGATTTCCAGCTTCTGGAGTTTGCAGCGGATACAGTCATCAGAGGAAGAAACCACTAATGGCCACTAATCGATGGGAATTCAGGGAATGGCTTCGAATGGCCTGAATTCCAAAAAATTGCCTTCTATTAGTGTGCATGAGTGGTTCACACGATTGGTTAGGTCTGTTTCCGGCTTCGCACGCCATCCGCCACTACGGCGAGGAGGATGATGGCGCCTTGTATCGCTTTTTCCCAATACGCTTCGACCCGCAGATGCGTCAGGGCGGGTGAGACACAGGCGAGCAGCAGCAAACCCGCGAAGGCGCCCCAGAGATTGCCGCGACCGCCGGAGATCGCGACGCCGCCGACCACGACCGCGGCAATCACTTTCAGTTCGAGGCCGTTGCCGGAGAGCGGCTGCACCTGTGGCGATTGGACGAGGTTCATCATGGCAGCGAGGCCGGTCAGCGCGCCCAGGAAAACAAAGACGCCAAAGGTCACGCGCTGCGGAGGGATGCCGGCAAGTCGCGACGCTTCTGCATCCGTGCCGACGGCATAAATGAATCGGCCAGCCGTGACGTGTCGCAGGGCCAGACCGAGGAGCACAAAGAAAAGGAGTGAGATGAGAACGAGCGTCCATTGGCCCGCCGCCTGGCTGAAGCCGAACCATTGCACGCCATCGGGCAGGTTCACGAATTCGCCTTGGCGCACGAGGTTGAGGCCCTGGCGCAGGGTGACCATGGTCGCGAGGGTGACAACAATGGAGGGCAGACGCAGTCCGGCGACGAGGACGCCATTCAACGCCCCGAGCATCGCGCCGAGAGCGATCGAGGCGACCAACACAGCGGGCAGCGGCCAGCCGCGAGCGGCGAGCAACCCGGCGCACACGCCGACGACGGAAAATTGCGACCCGACCGAGATATCGATTTGCCGGCAGATGATCACCAGCGCCATTCCGCAGGCGACGATGAGCGTCGGTGCCTCGCGGGTGGCGAGCGATAGGAGCGGTTGCGGCTGGTAAAACCCCGGTGCGAAAATACCGAGGGCGAGCAACACGACGAGGAGCGCGCCGGCGACCGAGAGTTCGCGGAAGTAGCGATTCATTTCACGACTCCGTCGCTGAAGAACCAAGCACCAAGATCCAAACTCCAGAGAGGGTTCAAAATCCAACTTTCAATACCGCACAACGCAGGCGCGAAGTTTGGCTGCCTGGTGTTTGGAGCTTCCCTGGAGCTTGGAGCTTGGTGCTTGGAGCTTCTCATCATGCTGCTTGTCCCAGTGCCGCGGCCATTACGGTGTGCGCGTCGCTCCCGCCGGGTAGCACCGCGGTCAGCGTGCCACCGCGCATCACGCCGATGCGGTCGCTCATGCCGAGGACTTCCGGCAGATCGCTCGAGATGAGGACGACGGCGAGGCCGTCCTTCGCGAGTCGGCGGATGATTCTGTGGATCTCGCTTTTCGCGCCGACGTCGACGCCTTGCGTGGGTTCGTCGAGGATGAGGAGCTTGGGTTTCGTCGCGAGCCAGCGCGCGAGTGAGACTTTCTGTTGGTTGCCACCCGACAGACTTCCGCCGGGCGCGTTCGGGCCGGCGCACTTGATCGCGAGTTCGTGAATGAATTCCAAAGCGAGGGACCGCTCCGTGCCGAAGCGCAACCACGTGCCGGGAAATTTACGGCGATGGATCGCCATTGTGATGTTCTGCTCGATGGGGAGTTCGAGCACGACGCCGTGCCGCCGTCGATCTTCCGGCACATAAGCGATGCCGCGGGCAACCGCGTCTTGCGGCGATTGCGGCGCGAGCGATTCGCCGTGCAGGGTGATCTCGCCGGTCTCGATCGGCGTAATGCCAAACACGATGCGCGCCAGCTCGGTGCGCCCCGCACCCACGAGCCCAGCGAGCCCAAAGATCTCGCCCGCCCGCACCTCGAAACTTACTCCGCGCACGCCGGAGGCCGCCCGGCCGACGTTGCGCAACGCCAGCACCACTTCGCGCGGGGTCGCTTCGCTCGGCGGATAAATCTGCGTCATCTCGCGGCCGACCATCAGCCGAATCAGGCTCGCCTCGCTCATGGTGCTCACGGCGTGGGTGCCGACGCTCTCGCCATCGCGCAGGACGGTTACGCGATCGGCCAACGCGAAGATTTCCTCCAGGCGGTGGGAAATGTAGATGATGCCGACTCCGCTCTTCCTGAGTTCACGCACGACCGCGAAGAGCAGGTGTTGTTCTTTGTGGGTGAGCGACGCCGTGGGCTCATCCATGATTACGATGCGCGCGCCCGCACCGAGGGCACAGGCGATTTCGACGAGCTGCTGCTCCGGCATGGAGAGCGAGCGCACCTCGGCTTCGGGTGCGAGGTTGGCGCCGAGACGTTGCAAGAGTTCGAGCGCGCGCGATTGGCGGGCGCGCCAGTCGATTTTTCGGAGCGCTGCGCCCGACTCGAGTCGTAGCGCGATATTTTCCGCGACCGTGAGATCGGGAAACAGGGCTGGCTGCTGGTAAATGCAGGCGATCCCGAGCCGTTGCGCTGCTGCCGGTGAAAGTCCGGAGACGCGTTCGCCGGCGACCGTGATGGTGCCGCTGTCGGGTTGATGCGCACCGGTCACGATCTTGATCAGCGTGCTCTTCCCGGCGCCGTTTTCGCCGAGCAACGCGTGCACCTCGCCGGCGCGCAGCTCGAAATCCACTCCGCGCAACGCGCGCGCGCCGCCGAAGGATTTGGCGAGGGCGCGAAGGGCGAGGACCGGGGTTTCGGACATGGGGGTGGAAGCGGGGAAGGGGCCGATGGCGGGGGGCAGCGTCGGGCGAGTCAAATCAGCCCCCGGGCTGACAGTCCGTTGTCGCTTCGTGCATCCGCAGCGGAGCGAGGTCGGGGTCGGTGGCCGCGAGCGGGGAGAATTTGGGATCGAGCACGATCGCCTCATCGAGCCGCCGCCGGGCGAGCGCCATATCGCCGCGTTGGCAGGCATAGCAGGCGAGGTTGAACTTGATCGTCGCCTCGGTGGGATGGTGGCGCTCGGCCTCGAGTAAGATCAATTCAGCGGCGGCGAGGGTATCGGCGCGCCGCGTGGCGTAGGCCCAAGTCACCCACACGCCGGCATCTTCGGGGCCGCGACGCACCAGCTCGCTCGCGAGATCGCGGACCGCGGGCCAGTTTTTTTGCTCGTGTAACAACGCGAGCCGCACGGCACAAACCTCGCGGCTGAGCGCATCCGGACCGGAGATACACTCCAATTCCGCGGCCGCCTCGGCGAGCATGCCGAGCTCGAGATAGCCGTGAGCATGAGATAGGTGTCGCTTAGGCAGCATGGCGCGGGCAGCTACAAAGACGCCCGAGGTAGTCAACGGGTGCAAGCCCGGCGGGGCCGCGAACCGTCCGCCTTCCTACCGGTCTGAACACCGCGTCTCTCAACCCTCGATTCCTCGTGTAATGAAAAAGCAACCTCAGGATCAACGTGACTGGCACGAGCGCCGAATCGAAGAGCAACGCGAGAAAGATCGCGCGGCCCCTCTACCGGCGGTCGCCAAAGAGAGCAAAGCATCGATCGAGAGTTTCCCCGAGCGCACCCGAAAACCGGGAGAGGTTGGCCTGGCGAATGAAGCGCGCCCCGGACTGGGCTCGCGGTCGGATGCGGCGGCCGGAGCGGAGAAACCCAAGGCCGTCAAAAAGCCGAAAACAAAAGGGAAACCGACTGCTACCAAGCGCGGTTATGAAGAGCCGCGGCCAGAACCCCGTGAGCAATCGCCTGACTCACTCGCGCACGAACAGGAACGTCAGACGGGAATGTCCGGACAGAGCAGCGGCGCGTGACGGGCGGATGACGCTCCCGATATGTTTGATGTAGGGGCGCAGACTTGCTGCGCCCT
>JANPIT010000100.1:0-8138 GCA_031425115.1 Opitutaceae bacterium
GTTCCGGTGATTTCGGCGGCGACGCAGGCGCGGCTCGAAGGGTATTTTCGGCTGGAGTGGAAACTGGCGGCGCAGCGCACGCACATGATGTCGGAGCGCACGGCGTTTCTGCTGCCGGTGGTGATCGATGCCACTGGCGACAAGGAGGCGGACGTGCCGCCCGAGTTCCGCGCGGTGCAGTGGACGCGGTTGCCGGGCGGGGAGGCGAGCGCGGCGTTTTGCGCGCGGGTGAAAACGCTCCTCGGTGGTGAAGGTAGGGACGCCGCTCCGAGGCGTCCGTCGGCCGAATCGGACCCAAGGCACGGACGTCTCGGAGAGACGTCCCTACCGGTCTACCCCGTCCGTCGTTCGTGGCTGGTGCCGATGATCCTCGGGGGCGTCGTGGCGCTCGGTGCGTTGGCGTGGTGGCAACCGTGGCGCGAAACTGCACCCACACGGCCCACACCGGCGTCAGTCAAGTCGAAGCCAAGCGGCCCCGCGCCCGCACCGGTCGCGAACGACAAATCCCTCGTCGTCCTCCCGCTCGAAAACCTCAGCCCTGATCCGGAGAACGCGTTTTTCACGGACGGGATGCATGCGGAGATTATCGCGACGCTGCAGCGCACGACCGATCTGCGCGTGATCGGGCGGGATTCGGCCCTGACGTTTAAGCGAGGCAGCACGACGGTGGCGGATTTCGCGCAGCGCGTGGGCGCGGTGAATATCATTACCGGCAGCGTGCGTCGTGCGGGCATCAAGGTGCGCATCCAACTCGAACTCCGCCGCGCGAGCGACGATGCGCTGTTGTGGTCTTCCCCAAGCAACGAGCGTGAACTCACCGACATCTGGGCGGTGCAGAGCGAGATCGCCGACCAAGTAGCGCGGGTGTTGCAGGCGCGCGAGGCTGGAGGCGTGATCGATGCTGCGCGGTTCAGGACTAGAAACCCTCAAGCCTACGATCTTTTTCTTAAACAGCAGGCGACCTTCTTCGAGGGCCTCAACACGAGGCAGTCGAGGAATTTTGAGGAGGCTATTCGCATCGGTAAAGAGGCCTTCAAGCTCGATCCGTCGTTCATGCCCGCGGCGCAGTTCATTTCTATCGCGAACGCGCTGCTTTACGGCACAACCAGCGATCCCGCCCATCGCGCGACCTATGCGACCGAAAGCAAACAGTGGGCGGAAGTGGCGTCGCGGCTGGTGCCTGGCGGAGCCGGCGATCTGGCCATGATCAGCCACCTCTATTATATCGAGCGCGATTTCGTCCGCGCGGCGTCGATGGCAGAAAATGGGGTTCGGGCGATGCCCAACGATTCAGGTTTGATGAATTTCCTTGGCCTTGCGCGAGCCGCTCTAGGCCGCACGGCAGAGGCGGCTGAGAATTTCCAGAGCGCCCTGACGGCGGATCCGATGATACCTATCTTAAGTTACAACTTACTCAAAATACTCGCTGATCTCCGGCGAAAAGCGCCGGCCTTGGCCGTAATCGCCCGGTTGGAGACACTGTCCAACAAATCGGACCACCGCTGGATCATCGCAGAAAATCGATTCCGTTTGCTGGGTGAAATTCCGTCCGAGCTGAATGGTCTGGATGAGGCGGAATGGCTTTGGCGCGGGCGGCAGTATGATCGATTGGCCGGCTTTATCGAACGCGAGTTGACCCAACAGAGTCCTTCTGACACCGCTCGTTTTTCGCTGCAATTGCGGTTGAGCGACGCCCGGCGCCGACAGGGGGATTTGGTCCGCGCGACGGAAGCAGCGCGCATGGCCCTGGCGTTGGCGGAAGGTTATCGAAGCGATCAAACTTACCCGATTCACGGTAGGGAAATGCGGGTGGCTGAGTCGCTGGTAAGGTTAGATCGATTCGACGAAGCCGTGGGAACGGCGCAGCGCTCGGTTGCTGCCGCCCCGGAAAAGAGCGACTTGTTTGCCCGTTGGCGGTGCGAAGTTGAGCTGGCCGCCGTGTGCGCGCAGGCCGGACGCAACCAGCAGTGCATCGAGCTGCTCGCGAAGCTCCTCCGCGTGCCGAGCGGGCTCACGGTGCCCATGTTGAAGGTCGATCCGACGTGGGACAACGTGCGCGAGGACGCTGCGTTTAAGGCGTTGTTGGCCGATCCGAAAAATTCCGCGCCGCTTTGACGGATTGGCCCGTCCCTAAACGCACTGATATTGGGACAGCGGAGCGACGTCACCCGAAATGAGGTTCATTTTCTCGGCCAGAAGGAGAGGATTTTGGGGCAGAGATTCTCACTCATTTTTTCTAAGAAGTGTCATGGTCAGCTTGAGCCAAATTACCGTCGATGGTTGCCGAAAGGCCAACTCAACCAGCCTGCGGGTCTCGCGTCCGTGAAATGGCGGAAGGGCAACACTGCGCGAACAAGTCGCGGCCGGCTTCTGGCGGAGAAACTTACTGCTGCTCAACCCCGGCTGGCCACTGCTCCGCAATGGCGCGCGTTTTGTGGCGCTGGCCAAGGAGGCGCCGCTATGAGCGATGCGGGAGACAAAGCCCTCTTCCTTTTTTACGCGTCGCAAGACGCGGAAGACCTGCTGCCGTCGGTCTGACATTCCGCCTTCCGATCTTCGAAAAATCATGAAACTGCCGCTCTTCGCCTTCGCCATCATCGTGGCCCTTGCCGGCCTCTCGTCCTGTGCAGTCGCGCCGACCCCCGCGGGGCCGGTCACGGCGGGCAAGTCTGCCGGCGCGATTGCGGAAAAAACAAAATCCTTCGCCGCCAAGCCCGGGTTCTTTCCGCTCTTTTGGGACCACAAGAAAGGCGAGCTGTGGCTGGAGATTCCCCAGCTCGAGCAGGAGTTCGTTTACTTCACGTCGCTCCCGGGCGGCGTGGGCTCGAACGATATCGGGCTCGATCGCGGCCAGCTCGGGCAAGAGCGGCTCGTGAAGTTCATCCGCAGCGGCAACAAGGTGCTGCTCGTCCAGTTGAACCTGGCATTTCGCGCGACGACCTCGGATGAGCTCGAGCGTCGCGCCGTGGCGGATTCGTTTGCGACGTCCGTGCTCGCCGGCTTTACGGTCGACGCGGAGGACGGCGGGCGCGTGCTCGTAAATGCCACGGAGTTTTTTCTGCGCGATGCCCACGATGTGATCGGCGCGCTGAAGACCACCAAGCAGGGGAGTTACTCGCTCGATGCGAAGCGCAGCGCGTTTCACCTCGAGCGCACGAAGAGTTTCCCGCGCAACACCGAGGTCGAAGTCACCCTCACGTTCGGTGGCACGGAACCGGGGCAGTTCGTCAAAGACGTCACGCCCGACCCGAAGTCGATTACGGTGCGGGAGCGGCATTCGTTCGTGCGGTTACCGGAACCTGGATACGTGCCGCGGGCCTTCGATCCGCGTGCGGGTTATTTTCCGATGACCTACGCGGACTACGGCGTGCCGATTGCCGAATCGGTCGTGCGGCGGTTCATTTTCCGACACCGGTTGGAAAAGAAAAATCCTGCGGCGGCGCGCAGTGAAGCGGTGAATCCGATCGTCTACTACCTCGACCCGGGCACGCCGGAACCGATTCGCGGCGCGTTGCTCGAAGGCGCGCGCTGGTGGAGCGAGGCATTCGAGGCCGCGGGCTTCGTGAACGCGTTCCGGGTCGAACTGCTCCCGCCTGAAGCCGACATGCAGGATGTGCGTTATCACACGATCCAGTGGGTGCACCGCGCCACGCGCGGCTGGTCCTATGGCGCGAGCGTGACCGATCCGCGCACCGGCGAAATCATTAAGGGCCACGTCACGCTGGGGTCGTTGCGCGTGCGGCAGGATTACCTCATCGCCGAAGGCCTGCTCGCACCCTATGAAACGGGCAAGCCCGTGTCGGAGGAAATGCAGCGGATGGCGCTCGCGCGGCTGCGGCAGCTTTCGGCGCACGAGATCGGCCACACGCTGGGACTCGCGCACAATTACATCGCGAGCGTCGCGAACCGCGCGTCGGTGATGGACTATCCGCATCCGTTGTCGAAGGTGCGGCCGGATCGCACGCTCGATCTGAGCGACGCCTATGCGAGCGGGATAGGCGAGTGGGACAAAGTCGCCATCGCGGCCGGCTACACGCAATTTCCGCCCGGCACGGACGAAGTCGCGGCGGTCGATGCGTTGCTCCGCGCCGCCCGGCAGCGTGGCTTGTTCTATATCACCGACGAGGATGCCCGGCCCGCCGGCGGCGCGCATCCCTTCGCGCATTTGTGGGACAGCGGGACGAATGCGGTGGAGGAGTTGAATCGCATGCTCGAGGTGCGGGCGGCGGCGCTGGCGCGATTCGGGGAAAACGTGATCAAGCCGGGACGTCCGCTAGCGACGCTCGGAGAGGCGTTGGTCCCGCTTTACCTGAGCCATCGCTATCAGATCGAAGCGGCCGTGAAGACGGTGGCCGGGGTCGATTACAGCTATGCGCTGCGTGGCGATGGCCAGACGGCACTGACCGGCGTGGCGGCCACGGCGCAGTGGCAGGCGGTCGACGCGTTGCTGCGGGCGCTGGCGCCGGAGACGTTACGGTTGCCGGAGCCCTTGCTCGCGCTGCTGCCGCCGCGACCGCCGGGATACGCGGCGACGCGGGAACTCTTCCGCGGGCGCACGGGCGTGACGTTCGATGCGTTGGCTCCGGCCGAAGCGGCGGCGGCGATGACGTTCACGCTGCTGCTGCATCCCGAACGCGCCGCCCGCCTCGTGCAGCAGCATGCGCGCAATCCGCAATTGCCGGGGTTGCACGAAGTCATCGGTCGCGTGCTCGACGCCACGTGGCGCCAGCCGGCCGCAGACAACTACGACGGCGAGCTCCAGCGAGCCGTGAATTCCGTCGCCCTCGCGGGCTTGCTACGGCTGGGCGCCGACGACAACGCCGGCTCACAGGTGCAGGCGGTCGTGGCGCAACAACTCACGCGCTTGAAGAACGCGCTCGTCGAAAGCGGCAAGGGCGACACGCCCGGGCAGGCGCACCACGCTTACGGAGCGCGGCTGATCGAGCGTTTCCTCGACGACCCGAAGGAATTCGCGCCGCCGCCCTCGCCCGTGATCCCGCCGGGCCAGCCGATCGGGTCGGGCGCCACGTCGGCGTTGCACTGCGATTTCGATCTCGATCATTCCGATCTCCTGCGCGGGAAGTAAGAGAGGCATCAAGGCGGCTTCTAAGCCGGGATGCAGATCTCACATGAATCTCCCCGGCTTATCTGTTCTTTGCGCTCTTTGCGTTCCTTGCGGTTGATTGGATTGAATTGATTGACGATGAGTGATCCCGGCAAAGCAGTCTTCCTTGGTTACGCGTCACAAGACGCCGAAGCGGCGAAGCGCAGCTGGGAGTCGCTGCTCACTGCTTCGCAAATCTCCGCGCCGCTCTGAGTCATGCGATGACTCACGCGTTTCTTCGTCGAGGCCCGCGATCTTTTCCTTCTTAACGTCCTTCACCCATGAGAACAAATGCCCCGTGCCGGTTTGTCGGTCTCGCTTCTGTCTTGGTTTGGGCCGCGTCGGCCGCGGCGCAGAGCACACCGACGCCGGTAGCCGAGCTCTCGCCCGCGGCGAAAATTCGCGCCGGTCACTCGCAGCACGGCGACGCGTTCGACTCGGGGCCGCGGCAGAAACCGTGGGTCATGCCCGGCATCGGCCGCGCGCCGTTTCCGATCACGACGAAGCATGCCGAGGTGCAGTCGTGGTTCGATCAGGGCAACGCGCTGCTGCACTCCTTCGACTACTACGATGCCGAGCGGGCGTTTCGCTGGTGCCTGAAAATCGAGCCGGGCAACGTCATGGCTTACTGGGGACTCGCGCTCGCCACCGAGGCGCGCGATGCGACTGGAAAGAAACGTGCGGCGGATTTCCTGCGCGAAGCGGTGAAGCGCAAGGCCAGCGTCACCGAGCGCGAGCGGCTCTACATCGGGGCGTGGGAGCCGATCCTGTTGCCCGACCTCGTCACGGCGCCGGCGACCGGCGAGGCGGGCAGCGATCGCTACACGCGGCGCGATCAGGAGCACATCAAGCGGCTCGAGACGATCTGTGTGAAATATCCCGACGACATGGAGGCGCGCGCCTATCTCGCGCTCGCGACGATGGGTGACAACCGTTACGGCACCGAACTGATCATCCGCGAAATCCTCGCGCGCGATCCGAATCATCCCGGCGCGCACCACTATCGGATTCACAACTGGGATTATCACCAGCCCGAGCAGGCGTTGCCGAGCTGCCTGGCCTACACGGCGCAGGTGCCGGGCATCGGTCACGCGCAACACATGCCGGGCCACATCTACAGCATCGTGGGCATGTGGGACGAGGCCGCGCTGTCGATGGACGCCGCGACGCGCGTCGAGAAGCGTTACATGCAGGACACGCTCACGTTCACCTTCGACAACTGGAACTACGGGCACAACCGCACCTATCTCTCCTACATCCAGGAACAGCTTGGCATGGCCGGGGCCGCGCTGGCGGGGGCGCGACAGCTCGTCGACGCGCCGCTCGATCCCCAGCGCAACTCCGACGGGCTCTTCAGCACGCACTCGCAGGGCATGCGCGCGCTCGCGCGGGTGCACCTGAAATTCCAGCGCTGGGATGCACTCCTCGCACCGAAGACGATTCCGTGGCGCGAGATTCTCGAGGACCGCATCAACAAGGCCTACGTCGAAACCCGCGCGCGTTTCGGCCAGGGCGATGTCACGCTGGCGCAGAAGGCCCTCGAGTCCCACGCGGCCTTGCAGAAGGAAGCGGACGCCAATGGCTCGCTCAAGGGCACCTATGCCATTCAGGCGATCGAGCTGAAGGCGCGGCTGGCGCTGGCGCGCGGCGACACGCTGATCGGCCTCGGGCTCCTCGCGGAGGCGGCGGAGAAGCAGTTTGCGCAGCAGCGCGAGTATGCGGACCCGCCGGTGTATCCTGAAGTTCTCTACACCGCGCTCGGCGAGGCGTATCTCGCCACGCAGAGCCCGGTGCTCGCGGAACACGCGTTCAAGCGCTCGCTCGACCTGGTGAAGAACGATCTCTTCGCGCTCTCCGGTCTCGTGCGCACCTACGTGGCGCTGGGCGATCGCGCGAAGGCGGCGGAGGCGATGGGGCGGCTGCGCTTTGTCACGCGCAACGCCGACACCGGCCTGAAGCCGTTGGAGCTCGCGCGTGCGACCGGCATCACGGCCGAGCCGCGGGAGACGACGCCGGCGCCGCAGCGCAACTACGCCAAGGTGCCGCTCGAGACCTTTGGCCCCGGCCAGTGGGAACCGTATGCCGCGCCTGTGCTGGAGGTGAAGGACGGCGACGGCCAGGCGGTGACGCTCGCCGACTATCGCGGCAAGAATGTGATTCTCGCCTTCTACCTGGGGACCGAGTGCCCGCACTGCCTCGAGCAGTTGCAGGCGCTGGCGGCGAAGAAGGCGCAGTGGGAGAAACTGGATACGGTGGTGCTCGCGGTGAGCAGCGCGAAAGTGGAGCCGGGCGCCGCGGCGGTGAAGGGGCTCGATGGCGTCGCGGTGAAACTGCTCGGCGACACGGGCTACGCGAACGCGCGGCGGTTTCGTTCCTATGATGACTACGAGGAGATCGAGCTGCACTCGACGTCGTTGATCGACAAGGAGGGCCGGGTTTACTGGGCGCGCTTCGGCGGCGATCCGTTCACGGACCTGGCGTTTATCGAAAAGCAGTTGAAGCGGATGAACGAGCGGGTGGCGTCGGCGCCGGCCGCCGCGGGTGCGCCGTGACCGATTCCCGAGGGTCCCTTCAAGCCTTCGGGAATGACGATGCTTCGAGCCACGTCGCGTTCGACTGGTTTTTCTTCACGTCACACAGCTTCCGGATGCAGGTGTTCTTCCTGATCGCGGGCTTCTTTGGTCGGATGCGTTATCATCGGCGGGGATGGTGGGGCTTTGCGCAGCACCGTTTCGCGCGGATCCCGGTGCCATTCCTGATCGGCTGGCTGATCCTGTGTCCGCTCGTGGTCTCGATCTGGATGTGGGCGGCCAATTTCACCGGACGGAAACTCGTGCCACTGCCGATTCCGTTCCTGCTCGAACTCATGTATGCGAAGGGATTCGGGTGGATCCCGCGATCACAAGGCGGGCTCTTCAACCTCGTGCACCTCTGGTTTCTTTACTACCTGATGTGGATCTTGGTGATCACAGTGGCGGCCCGGGCGGTGCTGGTGCGGGTGAAATCTCTCCCGGCGCGACTGGACCGGCTCGTG
>JANPIT010000101.1:0-18332 GCA_031425115.1 Opitutaceae bacterium
CCGGAGTGTTCGAGTTGTGTGCGGTGGGCCGCGGCGGGACCATAATTGCAATGGTAACTCTCGGTAACGCGATCGCGACCGTAGGCGGCGTGGACCAGGCTGCCGGGCGTGAGCGACAGCAGCTGCGTTTGCTCGACCAGCGAACAGCTCAGCCGCGTGACGACGAGCGTGTCGCCAGTCGGACTCGTTTCCGCGTGATCGGCGGTGGCGAGGCCGGCGACATTGCGGGCGAATTCGATCAGCGCGTGCTGAAAGCCGCCGCAGGTGCCGAGGAACGGGCGGCGCGTTTCGCGGGCGAGGCGAATCGCGGCGAGCGCGCCGACGGGGTTTTCGTAAGGACTCGCGGGCACGGCCCAGACGGCGGCGAAGTCGGCGAGGTCGCTAGCGGCATCGCGCACGTCTCGCGTGTGCACCCAGCGCCACGCGAGATCGACGTCCAACTCATCGCGTGCGAGCTCGAGCGCGCGCGGGATGGCACGATGAGCGATCACGTCGGGCGAATAGTCGCCGACGAGGGCGATGGTGGGCTGACTCATGAGGCTGCCTGAACCGCGTGGCGGTTCAGTTCGCTCAAGATAGTCGAAGTGGTGCCGTTAACGCCAGCGTCAGCCTCACGCTCGAGCCGGCGGCACAGTTGGACCAGCGTCGCATCGCCAGCCAGCAGCGCGGTCGAAAGGAGAAAGTGCGCGTGGCGTCGCAGCGCCGCGGTGTCACCGGCGTCGTGCGCGGCGCGCAGACTCGTGACGGTGGCGGGTAGATCGCGGGCGAGCGCGGCGCGGGTTTGCGCGATCAGCTCCGGTGCGCGCAATCGGTCGAAGAGATTGGCGGTTGCCGTCGGTGTCGCTGGCACCGCCGCGAGCCGTAGAGCGCTGCCGAGTGCCGCGAGGCTGACAGGTTTTTCCAGGAATGCGTCCATGCCTGCGGCGAGCGCGGCTTCCCGCGTGTGGGCAAATGCCTCCGCGGAACAGCCGATGAGGCGCGGCCGATCGGGCTGCGCGGCGAGCGTCCGAGCGATCGTCACACCGTCCATGCCCGGCAGATTCACGTCGAGGAGCACAGCATCGAAACGTTGAGCGGCCGCGGTCACGAGTGTAGCGGGACCGTCGGCCGCTTCCTCGACGCGATGGCCGAGCGCTTGCAGAGCTTCGACGAGGAAAGCGCGCGCGGCGGCGTTGTCTTCGGCCACGAGCACATGCAGGCCGGTAGAGACTTCACTCGTGCCGATGGTCGGAGCAATATCGCCGCGCGCATCGACCGGGAATGCGAGCCGCACGGTGAACTCTGCGCCGCCTTCCGGGCGATTCGCGGCGGTCGCGGTTCCGCCCATGAGCTCGCACAGCCGTCGCACAAGCGCGAGGCCGACCCCGGTGCCTTCGCGGGTGAACGTATCACCGGAGTCGAGACGCGTGAAGAGTGTGAAAAGCTGCGGGATTTTGTCTGGCGGCAGACCGGGGCCGGTGTCGGACACTTCGAACCTCAAACGCTCGACGAGTTGAGAGCTGAGGGTTGAGAGCTGAGAGCTCGGAACCAGCGCGTCGCGTGTCACCCGCAGTGTCACGGTGCCAGCGTTGGTGTATTTCACGGCGTTGCCGAGGATGTTGCCGAGCACCTGGCGCAGCCGCGTCTCGTCGCCGACCAGGTGATCGGGCACGTCGGGCGCAACGGCGATTTCGAGCGCGAGCTGCTTGGCGGCCGCGGGTGCGCGAATCGTGTCCTCGACGGCGGTGAGCGCATGGCGCAGCGAAAACGGATGCGGTCGCAACTGAAACTTGCCCGCCTCCAGCGTGCCCAGGTCGAGCAGGTCGGTGACGAGGCGGAGTAGCAGGCGGCCCTGGGTTTCGATTGCGGCGCCGTGGCGGCGCGAGGCGTCCGTGGCCTCGCCGCCGGTGCTCAGCAGCTCGGTGCGGCCGAGAATCGTCTGTAGCGGCGTGCGCATTTCATGACTGAGAAACGCGAGGAACTCGGTCTTCGCCTTGTCTGCGCTCTGCGCGCGTTCGATCGCGACGCGTTGCGCACTTTCGATCGCCTGACGGGAGGCGAGCACGAAGCCCATCGCGCAAAACGCCGCGACGATTCCGACCAGCGCGCCGCCGGTGCGGCGGGCGTGCTGACGTTGCACGTCCCAATATTCCTGCGGATAGCTCAGCACCAGCCAGGCGGCGGGCGATTCGAAGATCGCCTGCCGCAGTGGCGCCTGCACGGTTGCGAATGCCCCGCTTCCGGCGCCGGCGCCCGCGACCACGAAGGGCCGGACGCGCTGCCACTGCGCTTTTTCCTCGGCCGTAATGGGGGCGCCGTGCGCGAATCCGGCGGCTGTTCCGAGACCGGCGAAGAGCGCCAGGCGATCGCCATGAGTTTTCCAAATCGAAGCCGAGTGGAGAAGCGGGTCGGAGCGATGCAATCGTTCCACGTGTTCGTGCAGCGCGCGCTGAAGTCCGGTGGAGTGCGGCTCGTCGGTAAGTTGGGCAGCGAGGCGTCCCTGCAACGGGGCGGCGGCGGAAGCCGCGCGCGCGAGCAGACTGGTTTGTTGCGCGCGGTCGCGCGTGCGCAAGGTGTCGGCGACGACCCACGGGCCCACGGCGCAGGTGACCAACACGCCGGCGGAGCACGCGAGCGAGGCGCGGCTGCGGGTCGCGGGCAGCGCGGCGCAAATCCAACCCAGCCCCGCCACGATGAACCACGGTGCGACGACACCCACCGCCGCGATCGACGCCACGCTGGCACCGAGGCCATACAACCCGAATCCCACCGTCGCCACCCGTAGCGCGACGATCTCACGCGGGTTGCGCGACTCGGCCGAGCGCCAGAGCAAGAGCAGGGATGCACCGCCGAGCAGGATCGGTAGCGCGACGAACACGAACTCGACTACGGCAAACCAGGCGGGTCGCGCTCCGGCGCCCGCCGCAATCAGGATGGCGATGACGAGGGCGATGCACTCGGCGGCGATCACGTGAGTCGCCGCCGAGATGCGAGCACCGCGATCATTCCAGGTGCGACGCGCAAACTCCCACAGCAGCATCCCGCTGGCCACGGTGCCGAACACCCGCCACTCGCCAAACGCGGTGGCCCAGACCAGTTCCTGCGCCTCGACGAGCAGGCGCGCGGCGCAGAAAGCCACGAGCCAGCCCGCATGCCGCCGCCACGGCAGCTCCGGCAGGCTGGGCACCAATGCCGCCAGCATCAGCGCGGCGAGCCAGCCGAGGCTGTGGAAATACGCGGCGTAGTCGGCGAGCGGCATCGGTGGCGGCGAATCAGGCCGGCGTCATTTGGCCGCCGCGAGCAGGGCGGTGAGATTCTCCCGCTTGTCGTGCAAATCCCAATACGCGCCGACGATTTTGTTGTAGGCCGGGGTTCCGACATCAATCACGAAGGCGCCCACGAGATTCTTGAAGCGGGGGCGCGTCTTTTCCGCATACACCTCGTCGGCCCTGCCCCCGTGCAGTGGTTGGCGGCGGGCGGCGAGATCCTGAAACTCGCTGTTCAGATCGCCCATTCGATTGATCGTGCGGCGTGGGTTGTAGACGAACGGGCTCATCACATTCAGGATCGTCCGGATCGCCCGGCCGCCTTTTTCGAGCGAGATGCCCGACAGCAGGTCGCCGACCGGCTGATCGTAGAAGCCAAGAGTGAGCGCTTGCTCGATGCCCACCAGCCGGCGGGCGCCGGCTTCGCCGCGAACTCCTCCCGCGAGCGCGGCGGTGAGTTTTGCCCGCGAGGTCGCGGAGAGCTGCGTGTTTTGCACGAGGTCCGTCGCCATCATCACCGTCATCTTCTCGATGACGACCGCGACCATGAAACGGACGAGGGTGCGCGCGGAGGGCTGCAGTTTCCGACCGGCCTGCAGGATTGGGAGCAAGGTATCCACGGCCGCGTCCGGTCGGCCGTCGAGCACGTGAAGTCCGGCGATGTGCACGCTTCGCTGCGAGAGCAGTCGCCAGACTTGGAACGTAATGATGTTGGCGCTATAGCTGGCGGCGCCGAGGTCGCCAAAGCGATCGAAGGCGTTGAGCTCGGCAAGCCACCGCCGCTGCGGCGCCATGTCCGCCCAGTCGGCCTCGATCGCGGCGCGGTTCTTCTCGAGGAACGCTTTCCATTCCGCCGGTTTCTCGTGGGTCACGGGCATGCCGACAACCCGCTGTTTCCACTGGGCGAAGGCCTTCGCTTCGTCGCTCGGGGTCTGTTTCGAATACTGCATCATCACCGCGTAGCTCTTCTCGGCGCCGGGAAACGCCGGCGTGATCTCGTCGATGGTGGTCGGGTGGAGCACGACGGGATCGTCGACTGCGAGATACGCGAGCACGGGAGCGACCGCGAGGTAGCCGCCGCCGATCCACCACCATGACCGCAGCCGCAGCCGCCACGCGAGGAGCAGCAGCGCGATCGGCACGAGCGCGATGAAGGCCACGGTGAGCCAGCCGGCGAGCACGCCGGCCTTGGACTCCCATTGAAAAAGGGGTCGGACGGCATCGCTGAGCAAACTCGAAGACGACAACAGGCCCAGGCCCAGCAGCAGGGTGACGATGAGGGCGAGTCCGAGCAGCAGGGCGCCGCGCACGATTTGGAGACCTCGCGAAACGGGAGCGTGGATCAGGGCAGTGGGAACAGCGTGCGAGGTGAGAGCGTCGCGCGCGTCGGTGGTGGAGGAGGAGGGATTCATGGCGCAGCGACTATGGCGGAGAAACGGCGGCAGCGCGTCGGGTCGTCCCCCGGAATTCAATCTAAGGGCCGCCCCTATGCACTGCCGGTCGTGCGCACCCACTGCGCCGCGCGCGCGACCAGGGCCGCGTGCGTGTCGACCCCGAGCTTGTTTTTAATGTTCTCCCGGTGGGCCTCGACGGTCTTCACACTCACGCTGAGTTTCTCCGCGATCTCGCGCGTGGGCAGCGCGAGCCCCGTGAGCCGGAAAACCTGTAGCTCGCGATCGGTGAGTTGCGCTTCGCCTCCCGCGGGCTGGCGCGCACGACCGTGCAGGCTGCTGAGCACCGCCGCGGAGACCCGCGGCGAGACGGCGATGCCGCCGGCGGCGACATCGCGCACTGCGCGGAAGAGCGTGGGCACGGGTTCGGTTTTCATCACGTAGCCGTGAGCGCCGGCGCGCAGGCAGCGCTCAGCGTAGACGTCTTCCGCGTGCAGCGAAAACACCACGATGCGCAGCGCGGGCGCGAGCGCCGCGAGATCTTTGAGCAACGCGAGGCCGTCGTGTTCGCCGAGCATCAGGTCGGTCACCAGCACATCGGGGATGCGCGCGGCAATCGTCGTGCGCAGGGCCGGGGCGGTGGCGGCGCGGCCGATCACGGTGAAGCCACCCTCGCGTTCTAGCAGCGAAGCGAGACCGTCGAGCACGACGGGATGATCCTCCGCCACGACGATGGACAGGCGCGGCGCGGACAAACTGGAGGCGGGGTCGGCCATCGACGCGGCCAGCATCGAAGTTCGCGGGGCGCGCTCAAGCCGGAAGTCTGTTTTCCGGTTCTTGCGCGACGCAGGTGCGCTCCGCTACAACGTTCGCTCCGGCGATGAATTCCTCTCCCCGATATTTCGTGCGTGTCGGTGCGGAGGTGCGCGGTCCGTATGATGTCGCGCAATTGCGGCAACTCGCGGAGGTCGATGTCATCACCCCGGCGAATGAAGTGGCGAGCACGCGGGAAGGGCCGTGGCAGCCGGCCGGCGCCCTCGCGCAGCAGGCGGAGATTTTTCCGCCGCGGACGGAGCACGCCTTCCGGCCGACCGATTTTTCGGTGATCAACGATGCGGCGACTCCGCCCTTGGACTTTCGCGACATTATCGCGCAGGCGCAGGTGGCCGGTCCTGTGCTCCGGCCGAGTCACCCGCCGGACCTGGCGGCGCATTTGGCGAAGAAGGCGGCGGCCGAGCCGAACGAAGTCGAGGCGATGGTGCGCGCGGTGCAGGCGCGCGAAGCGCAGTTCGCTCCGCCGCCCCCGCCTCCGCCGAAGCGGCCCATGAAGCGAAAGCTCCTTTTGGTGCTCGTGGTCGGCGCACTGGGTAATCTCGGCGTAATCGCGGTGCCGACGCTGTATCGAGCGTGGGACGACAGGATGTCGATGCTCATCATCACCGGCTGGTTTGTAGTGCTGAACGGAGGGCTGGTGTCTCTTTACGTTGCCCTGCCGGATGACGTCTGAGGCCTGCGCCTGCGACGAGCTAGGTTTTCGGACGGCTTTTCTGCGTCGTGATGATTGCGACGGCCGCGACGATGATCACGGAGGCGACGATCGTGCGCGAATTGATCGCTTCATCGAGGATGAGCCAACCGAGGAAAACAGCGACGATGGGATTCACGTAAGCGTAAGTTGAAACGCGTGCGGGCGTGCTGTGTTTCATGAGCCACACAAACGTCGAGAATCCAACGAGGGAGCCTATCGAGACGAGATACACGAAGGCGATCCACGCCCGCGATGAGATGGCGGCCACATCGAGCCGACCGAAATCGCCGTGAATGAGAGCGACGACCGCGAGCACTGCGCCCCCGCCCAGCATCTGTAACGCGGAGGCGACGAAGGGATCCGCCCCGTGCTTCGCGTGTCGCGAATAGATCGAGCCGAATGACCACGAGATGGATCCGATGAGGATCGCGATGAGGCCGCCGAGATGGATGCCGCCCGCGACGCCGGCTTCCCACGGCGCCGCGAGCCACGTGACACCGGCGAAACCGAGCAGCATCGCGGCCATCACGATCGCGGTCGGCCGCGTGCCGCCGGGCCAGGCCCACTCCGTAATCACAAAGAACAACGGACTCGCGCCGATGATGAGCGCGGTGATGCCGGAGGGCACGTATTGCTCGGCCCAGACGACGGCGCCGTTGCCGCCGAGGAGGAGGAAGGTGCCGATCACGGTGTTGATGCGCCACTGGAGTGCGGTCGGCCAGGCGGCGCCGCGGAGTTTCAGGAACGCGAACAGCACGCCGCCCGCGAGAAGGAATCGGGCCGCGGCCATGAGGAAGGGCGGCATCGTCTCCACGGCGATACGGATGCCGAGATAGGTGCTGCCCCAGATCACGTAGATCGCCGCGAAAGCGAGGAGGAGGGCGGTGCGCGAGGGCGTGGAAGACATCACGGGACTGGTGGGCACGGCGGAGAGGAGCGGCTTGGCGGCGAGCGCCTCGGATTTCATGACGCGAGTTCCTTGTAGTAGATCACGGTGTCGATCAGCGAACCGTCGGGATCAGATGCGAAGTGCGGGATGACGCCGACCCTCGTGTAGCCACAACGCGCATACAGGCCGAGCGCGTTTCCGGTGGCGCTGGTGTCGAGGACGAGGAGGAAACGCTGGTGCGCGAGTGCGGCCTGCTCGGCAGCGTGGAGGAGTGCGCAGCCGAGCCCGTGGCCGCGATGCGAGCGGAGCACGAGGAGTTTCTGCAGCTCGGCGCGGTGCCGGGCATTCGGCCGCGTGGCGAGGCCGAGCTGCACGCTGCCGACGATCCGACCGGCCTCGCGCGCCACAAGCACGACGCGGGTGCCTCGGGCAACATCGCTGAAGACATCCTGCCAGAAGGAAGTCATCTCTTCTTCGCGCACCGGCACGAGGTAGCCCACGGACGCGCCGCTTTCGACCGCGTCGCGCAATAGCGCGGACAACGCGGCGAAGTCGACAGGGGAGGGCGGCGACGAGAGGGATTCGATCGGGAAAGTCATTTTTGAAACGCGGAGATCGCGGAGCCCGCGAAGAGGAGGGAAGAACGAATTTTCCTCGCGACCTCCGCGGGCTCCGCGTTTTCGGCTAGATCTGCTTATTCGCCAGTTCGCCGAGAGTGCGAACGGCGGCCTCGATGGTGTCGGTCCACGGCACGCCACAGTTCATCCGGAGGCAGTTCCGGTAGCGGTCCTTCACGGAGAAGAGCGCGCCGGGGGCGGTGCTGATGCGATGCTTGATGGCCTCGCGATGAAGTTTGAGCGTGTCGACTCCGGCCGGCATTTCGACCCACAGCACGAAACCGCCGTCGGGCCGGCTGAGACGCGTGCCCTCCGGGAAGTGCCGCAGGATGGCCTGCGAGAACAAGTGGAGCTGGTGGTGATACGCGCGCCGGATTGAGCGCAGGTGGTGATCGTAACCGCCGTTGCGCAGGAAGTCGGAGACGGTCTTCTGGAGGACGACGGGGGTGCCGAGCGTATTCGTTAGCTTGAGACGCCGCACGCGCTCGAGGTAGCGACCGGGCGCGCACCAACCGACGCGGAGCGAGGGTGCGAGGGTTTTGCCGAAGGAGCTGCAGAGGATGACGCGGCCGTCGGTATCCCAGGCCTTGAGCGGCTTGGGCCGGCGTTCGCCGAAATGAAGGTCGCCGTAGACATCGTCCTCGATGACCGGCACGTCGAATTCGGAGACGATCTTGTAGAACTCTTCCTTGTTCGCGTCCGGCATGCAGGAGCCAAGCGGATTGTGAAAGCTCGGCATGACCATGATCGCCTTCACGTCGTTGTTCGCGAGGGCTTCGCGGGTGGCCTCGAGGCAGATGCCGGTGCGCGCGCCCGTGGGAATTTCAACCACGCGCAAGTTCAGACTCTGGAGCGTCTCGAGGAAACCGAAGTAAGAAGGGGTTTCCACCGCGACGGTGTCCCCGGGCTTCGTGACGGCGCGGAGCGCGAGGTTGATCGCCTCGGTGCAGCCGATGGTGATCACGAGTTCATCGTGTGGCAGCGGGCAGCCGGCCTGGAGGTAGCGACGGGCGACCTCGCGCGCGAGCGGGTCGTAAGCCCAGTTCATCGCGTAACGGCCGAGGAGTGCGGGATCGTTCCGACCGACGGACGCGAGGATGCGCGCGAGCTTCTTGGTGGGAAACAAGGTGTGATCGGGGCAGGCCGCGCCGAACGGCACGTAGGACGGGTCGAAGGCGAGCGCGAGCACCTCGGCGGTGAGATCTTTCACGCCGACGTAGCTGGGCTTGGCCATCGGCTTGGCCATGCGGGGCTCCGGGGCGTTCATGGGCAGCCGCGGGCGGACGTAGTAACCCGACTGCGGACGCGCTTCGATCGAGCCGCGGTTCTCGAGCAGCGCGTAGGCTTGAAGCACAGTCGAAATGCTCACGTCGCGCTGCAGCGACATCCGGCGGACGGACGGCAAGCGGTGCCCGGGGCGCAGGGTGCCCTGTTCGATGAGTTGTTCGAGCGAGCGGGCGAGCTCGACGTAGAGTGGCGCGGGAGCGGGAGCAGTGAGCGTCTGGATCATGAGAGGCAGTGGTGGACGGCGCAGACCATACGGAAAACGAAGCGGGACGGGCAGACGTAGCGCACGGATTTTGCCACCAGCACAGTTGGAGTTAATGGCACAGTGTGACCATGACAATTCTTAGGAGCGGGCCTCATGCGTTTCCATGTCTTGATCGAGACATGGAAACGCATGCGACCGCTGCGCCGACCTCGGCGGCGTTTGACAGAGCGGCGGAGTTGCGGCGACGTGGCGGCGATGTGCTTCGACGCGGACGAATTCGAGCGGCGGGTGGCGGCGGTGGTGCGACGGTTTTTCGCGCAACAGGCCGTCGCGACGCCGCGCGACGCGGATGTAGCGCAGTTTACCGCGCAGTTGCGGGCGCTCGTCGCCGGGCGCGGGTTGCCGCGGCCGCTGGCGGCGGGCGAGTGCGGGGCGCCGGGCGGGATGAGCGAGCTGGAGTGTGCACCGTTGGTGGCGCGCGTCGTGGCTGGGCTGGATGGCGCGGTGTGGTCGGATGTGGCGCGGCAGCTTGTGAAGGCGTGTTTTTATCCGGAGTTCACGGTATGCCGGGATTCTTATCGGGAGATGGCGCGCGACGGCACGTGCCGGCGGCAGCAGCTGGCCCGCGTGCGGACGCGAACGAGCGGTGCGCACTGCATCGATTGTCCTCATTGGGTCGCGCTCGCGCCGGCAAATCATGCCGAGTTGCTGGCCGGCGCATGGCAGGGTGATCCGGGGGAACTTGCAGCGAATCGCGACATCTTCCTGCCGGAGGACTTCCGCGCGCTGCGGCTATGGCTGCACGCCGCGGCCCGGCGCTGAGCGCCGCTAGGCGCGCAAACGCGCAATCAATGCCTCCGCGGACTCGCGGTCGATCATCGGCATGACGCGCGCCAAATGCTCGGGCGCGGTGATGGCGAACGTGCACTCCGCGGCGCCGCGGCGGACGCAGGCGATTTCCTCGCAGCCAAGCGTCAGGCCCGTGATGTATTCAAAAAAACCATGCAGTAATCCGGCGGGGAGGGCGTCGACAAATTGCTCAATCTCCGGCAGGGCCTCGACGAACACGCTGTTTTGCAATCGGGCAACGACGAGCGAGTGCTCGGCCGCGTCGGTGAGATCAATTTTGAGCAGCCCCCAGCCGAGCTCGACGAAAAATTCCTCGAGCAAGGCGAGGCACGCCTCCAAGGGCAGGCCCGACAACGGAGGCTGGGCGCGGATGGCGAGGCGGGCATCGAGGTCCTTGCCCAACTGCCGGCCGGTCGTGTGCCCCACCGCTTTCATCGTGGTGCGCCATGCGCCGGGTCGTTCGCTTTCGATGACGTGATGAAATCCGCGGATCATCGCGGCCGAGGCGAAGACCATGCGGCCGGGCGCTGGATCGCGCGGGACGTCGTCCCGCAGCAGCCGATCGAGGTCGAGCGAGATGAGAATGTTGGCAGGGGCGGCCATGGCGTTCAGCGGAACTGGCGCGTGATTTCCGCGACGGCCGTGCCGGCTTGTCGGCGCGTCTCTGCGAGATCGATGTCTGCGCCGAGGCCAACGACGAAGACGCACGTGGCTGCGCCGCACGCCGTGCACTGCATCTCCGCGGCGTGGTGCTCGGTGCGTTCCAGGAAACTGACGGCGCCAGCGAACAGCCCCGCATACAAGTGACAGGCAAGCTGGTCAGAACCGGCAAACGCCAAGGCGACCGCGCTGTCCTGCAACTCGACGACGGCCATGCCGCGACCCAGCCCAGCGGTGTGAAACGAGGCGCGGCCCCAGCCGGCCTGGGTGAACGGTGCCCACCACGATTCGAGGACAAACCGCGAGTCCATTTGCGCGGGGTCTGCGGCGTCGCCACGTTCGCTCTGGAACCGCTGGGCAAGCGCGATCATCTCCTGCAATGCCCATTCGTATCCGCTGCGATACAACACGTCGGCGGCGTCCTCACCCAGCTGTTCGATCAGGGCAAGATGGAGGGCATGTATCGCCCCTACGGAAACCGCCGCAACGCGCTGGCCACCGATTCCGCGAGTAGCCGCGGAAGCGCGATCGAGTTGAAAGGGATCAGGGCGAAGGACAGTAGGCACGAGTGTGGCGAAGGCCACGTCCGCGGACAGTTGTCAGCGGCGCGCGGTCCGCAAGCACTCAGTGTGCAACGCTGGGCTCAGCACTGACTAAGGATTCTGCCAGGCGCTGCCCGAAATTGTAGCTGCTTGATGAGGGGCGAAAAAGGCTTTGCGCCGTCAATGCGCGGGATGGGGCCGGCGGACGAGCGAAGAGCTGGCCGGCGGTCGCCGGACTGTTTGCGGCGGCTGGCGTCGGGGGTGGCACGGCCAAATCACTCTTGATGGGGAACGGTGGGCGCGTCTCAGCTCGGTTGTGATCGGTTTTTTCCGCCAGGACGGCGGGCTGATCGAGCGAAGCCGGCACCACGTGATTTGCGGCAACGCCGGTGGTCGACTTGGTCAGCGTGGCGAGCGTGAGTTCGGCGCCCGCGGTCGTCGCAGCCGCTGCCAGAATGGCGTGCGTAAGTTCGTCGTAGTTGCCGGGCCAGTCCTGCGCTTCCATCCAGGCGGCTGCATCTGCCGCCAACGTGGGCGGACTCCCCGTTTTGCCTTCGTGTTGAGCGGTGAGGATGCGGCGTGCGTTGGTGGCGATGTCGCTGCGCATCTCGCGCAGGCTCGGGACGGTGAGCGACAGCGAGCTAAGCTTGTAGTAGAGTATCTCGTCGAACGAACCATCATCGACGCGGTCCGAAAGCGCGGGGGTCGCAGCCAGCACAAGGCGGAAGCGTCGCGCGAAAGGCAGGAACACATCGCGGCCCGTGATGAGGTTATCGAGCGTTCTCTGTTGCTCGGCGGTCAGCGTCTCCACGCCGGTCACGACCAGCGTGCCCGCGTCATGGGAAAGCAAGCACGGCGCCAGCACCTCGATCAGCCGGCGCGCGTCGAAACGCGCCGCAGGGCATGTCATGATCGGGCCGTCGCGAAAAATGGAAATTTCGGCCAGCTCGCGCGCGAGGGGCTCGAACGGACTGCCTGTCTCGCCTTGGAGCAGAAGAACCGCGCGGAAGTCGCGGACTTTCCAAAGCCGGTGGGTGAATTCGCGGAAGCGATCCGAACTGCCCAGCAGAAAACGGGGCGCATAGGCGAGGCGATCCGCAGTAGGCTCGGCGTTGGCAAGGGCTTGGCCGTTGACTTGGGCGCCGCCGGGGCGCCGGGTGCCGGAAAGCGGGGAATTGGAACCGACGCGGGCGGCGGTGTCGCGCGCGCCATTCCGGGCCAGCGTCTCATTGATTTTTTCCAGCAAGGTCTTGGGGTTGGCCGGCTTGTTGAAAATGCCAGCCACGCCCTCGCTGCTCAGTTGAATCGCCAGATCGAGCGTGAGTGCGCCCGAGACAAACACGACGGCGATCTCCGGCTGAATCTTCCGGAGCGCATGCATGAACTGGTGGCCGTTCATCTCGGGCAGCTCGTAGTCGATGACGACGAGGTCGAAATGTTCTTTGGCGGCAGTCGCCAGCGCGGTTTGTGGATTCTCGTGGGAGGAGACGACGTAGCCGGCGTGGCCCAGCAACATTCCCTGCATCTCGCGGAAAACCGAGGAGTCTTCGACGACAAGGATCCGGGCGCGCTGACTTTCGTGGCCGGAGACGTTCATGCGCAGTCGGGAAAAAGTCCCCGCGCGCGAGCGTAGGAAGCGTGAGCTGGAGCCGGCCGTAATGTATGCTTGAGTTCCGCCATGGGCATTGTCAGACGAAACATGTTAGCAAAACCGTTCTGACCGCACAACCGTAGTTGTGCGGTCATGCGCCAAGCAATAACGCTTACCAGCCTCCGACTGCATCCAGCATGCGAAAACTTCGCGCCGTTCTCATCGAAGACGAAACCATGTTTCGTCAGCTGATTTTGCTGACACTCGGTAAGGTGAAAGACCTACAGGTCATCGGCGAATTCGGGCTGGGCCGTCCAGGCCTCGACTTTTGTCTGCGCGAGAAGCCGGACATGCTGGTGGTTGATCTGATGCTGCCCGACATCAACGGCATGGAGATTGCGCGCGAAGTGCGCCGGGCGGTGCCCGACATGAAGATTCTCGTGATCACGGCGCACCCGAGCGAGCGGTTGCCTGCGGATCTCATGGTGCTCGGCGTCAATGGCTACGTCGATAAGACCGAGCCGATTGAATACGTGTTGAGTGCCGTGGAGACGGTGCGCAGTGGCGGAATGTTTTTTGCGAGTCGCGTGCGGGCCAAGGGCGGCACGTCGTCGGGTCTGCCGGTTTCGCGGCCGCCGCTCGAGGTGCCGTTGACGGAGCGCGAGCAGGAGATCGCGAAGCTCGTCGCCGCCGGCCAGATGTCGAAGGAGATCGCCGCGAAGTTGAATCTGAGTGTTCGCACCGTGGAGAAACACCGCGCGAACATCATGGAGAAAGTCGGCGTCCGCGAAGTCGCGAGTCTCACCCGCTGGTGCATCCAGGCGGGCTTGGTGGATACGTAGAAAAACTAGCGGAGTCTGGCCGCGCTCGTCCCGAAAATCGACGCGGGTTAAGCGGCGCCGATGGAGGGCATGCTGCCCGAGCAGCGAATCACCCTGAATTCCGCAGTTGAAACGCGGAGATCGCGGAGGACGCGGAGCAGAAAGAGAGAATCCATTACTCAACAGGCTCACCTGCCGAGTGCGTGGGCTCGGCGCGAAAAGGACAGGTTTTCTCCTCTGCGCTCTCGCTGCTCCGCGTTTCAACTGCGTTTTCCAGGATCACTGGCCGACAAACGTCCGCAGCGGACCGGCGATGACCTCGAACTCGGCGGAGATCGCCGCAAGGTCCTGCGGCGTCACATCGCCGCCGTTTTCCTGCGACAAGCGATCCTCAAGCGCGGCCATCTGCTGTGAAAGCGTCAGTGCGCCCATGAGGCGCGAGTTGCTTTTCATGCTGTGCGCCACGCGGTGCCGGTTTTTGCGTTCCGGGCTCGTGCTTAGCTCCTGAAAGGACATGGGAAAGTCCCGCAGGAAAGTCCGGACGAGAGTCCGCACATTGTCGTCGCCCAACACGGACGCGAGCTCGAGCAGAGCTTCGGTGGGCGGCGGGGAGCTGGACATGCCGGCGAGAGGCCATCGATTCCGGCGACGGGGGCAAAGCAAAAATGGGAGGGGAAACGCTGACGCGCTGGTCCCGAGGGGAACCCGGCGCGCGCGGTGCGTTCGGTTGGAAGGACGCGGCCCGCCTCACGAGTCCACCGCATCGTGAGGGCTACGCGTAGCGCGAGAGGCTCTCGCCGGAGAGCCGGCAGATTTGCCACTCGCGCATGCGGCGCGCGCCGAGTGATTCGTAGAAATCGATCGCGGGCTGATTCCAATCGAGCACCGACCACTCCATGCGGCCACACCCGCGCGCGTTCGCCAGTTGGGCCAAATGGAGCAGCAGAGCCTTGCCGATGCCGTGGCCGCGCAGCTCGGGTTTTACGTAGAGGTCTTCCAGATACAGGCCGGGCTTGGCGAGGAACGTGGAATAGTTGTGAAAGAACAGCGCGAAGCCGGCGGGCACGTCGTCGGCAAACGCGAGGACGCATTCGGCTGCCGAGCGACCGGTCGCGGGAAAGAGTGTCTCGCGCAGTTTATCTTCGGTGGCTTCGACTTCGTGGAGTAGTTTCTCGTAGGTCGCGAGGCCGCGGATGAACTCGAGGATCAGCGCGAGGTCCGCGGCGGTGGCGGAGCGAAGGGTGAGTGGCATCGGGCGATGATGCCGCGAGTGGCCGCGGGCGCGAAGGATTTTCCAGGCGTGCGTAGGCCCCGCGCTCGACAACGGGCGACGCGGGTTATTTCGTGCGCCGGATTCAGCGTGAGTGCCTCCCTCTGCATCTTCTCACTCCTGCCGGTCAGCGCGAGTGCTCCGTTGCAGATGGCGTTGTCGCCTTTTGTCCTGGGGATTGCGGCGGTGATGGCCGCGGCGGCCGTGGGTGTCTGGTTCACGGTTCACACGCGGCAAGCGCGCGAATTCAGGGCGAGCGAAGAACGGTTTCGTAATCTTTTTGAGAACGCGATCGAGGGGATCTACGAGAATCGGCCCGAGGGCGGATTCAGCCGCGCCAACCCGGCCCTGGCGCGCATTCTAGGCTACGCCAGTCCGGGAGAGTTGTGTCGGTTGACGCCCGCGCAGACGGCGCAGATCTACCTCTCGCCGACGCGCCGCGACGAGTTTTTCACCCAGCTGGGCAGCAGTGATCGCGTCGCCAATTTCGAGTCGGAGATCCGCCGGCCGGATGGCGGGACGGCCTGGATCAAAGAGAATGTGCGCGCGGTGCGCGATGCCCGCGGGCGGCTGCTGCATCTGCAGGGGTTCGTATCCGAAATTACAGAACGCAAGCGCGCGGAGGATGAGTTGCGCGCCAGCGAGGGGCGCTACCGCTTGCTCTTCGACCATCTTCCGATCGGCGTCGTGGAGTATGATTACAGCAAGATGGCAGGCTGGCTGGCGGAGTTGCGCGCGAGGGGCGTGCGCGATTTCGGCGCGTGGGCCGAGGCGCATCCGGTCGAATGGCGCACTGCCAGCCACCTCGTCTCGATCGTGGGCGCCAATGCCGCCACGCTGCGGCTGCTCGGGCTGCGCTCGTTTGCAGAGGGGCTGGCGAATCTCGAGCGCATTTATCCGGTGGGAGTCGCGGAGGCGCGCCGGCAAACCGTGGCGGCGATCTGGCGGGGTGCGCCGGAGGCGAGTGGGGAATTTACCGTCATCGCCCTCGATGGCCGCCCGCTGCGGATATTCTATCAGTGGCGCGCCCCGGTGTTCGATGGCCAGCCGTTGTATGATCGCACGCAGCTGGCCTTGATCGACGTGACGGAAATCCAGGCGGCGCATCAGGCGCTCGCCGCGGAACGCGAACGCTTGAGCGTGACGCTGCGGGCGATGTCTGAAGCGGTGATCACGATCGCCCCGAGCGGCACGGTGCAGTTCATGAACGAAGCCGCGGTCGAGCTCACGGGCTGGCCGAAAGCGGATGCGGTGGGCTGCGTGCTCGATGACGTGTGCCAACTCGGGTCAGACCAGGCGGGGCGTGCGCTCACCGCGCCTGTGGCGGCGGCGCTGAGCGGTGATCGCGCGGTCGACCTGCCGCCGTTTACCTTGCTGCATCCGCGCGAAGGAACGCCGCGACGGGTCGAGGGGCGGTGTGCGCCCATGCATGACCTCGGCGGGAATGTCATTGGCGTGGTGCTGGTGATGCGCGACGTCACGCAACGCTCGCGGCTCGAGGCTGATTTGTTGCGGGCCTCGAAGATGGAATCGATCGGCGTGCTCGCCGGCGGCATCGCGCATGATTTCAAGAATCTGTTGGCCATCGTGATGGGCAATCTGACGCTGGCGCTGTTGGATGAGCGGGTGCGCGAGGCCGGCGGCAAATGGCTGCGCGAGGCCGAGCGCGGCACGCTGCGCGCGAAAGATCTCACTCATCAACTGCTGACCTTCGCGAAGGGCGGCGACCCAGTGCGGTCCGCGGTGCTGTTGCCAGACATCGTGCGCGAGGCGGCGGAGTTTGCGCTCCACGGCTCGGCGGTGCGTTGCGAATTCGACCTCGCCGCGGATCTTCGCCCGGCCGATGCCGACAAGGGTCAGATCGGTCAGGTCGTGCAGAACTTGATCATCAACGCAGTCCAGGCGATGCCGGCCGGCGGCTCGATCCGACTGACGTTGTGCAATGAGGTGCTGGCGGCCGGGGCGGTTGCGACGCTGCCGCCGGGTGATTACCTGCGACTCGAGATTTCGGATACGGGCCGGGGGATCGAGCCCGAGCACCTCCCGCGGATTTTCGAGCCATTCTTCACCACCAAGGAAGACGGCACCGGGCTTGGACTCGCGACCGTCTACTCGGTGATTCAAAAGCATCGGGGTTCCGTCGCGGTGGAATCGGTGGTAGGTCGCGGCACGACGTTCCGTATTCTGTTGCCGGCGGCCCGGGTCGAGCCGTCGCCCGTGCGCCGGGCGAGCACGTCGATCGGGCCACTGAGCGGGCGAGTCTTGTTCATGGATGACGAGGAACCGATCCGGACGGTGACGAAGGCGCTGTTGCAGCGACTCGGGCTCGAAACGACCCTCACGAGCGATGGCGGCGAAGCGGTCCGCGAATACGCGATCGCGCGCATTTCCGGTCGCCCTTACCAGGCCGTGATCGTCGACCTCACGGTGCCGGGGGCAATGGGCGGCGCGGAGGCGATGCGCGAGATTTTGAAGATCGATCCGGACGCGAAGGGCATCGTATCGAGCGGCTACTCGAGCGATCCGGTGATGGCGAATTTCCGGGCCCACGGCTTCCGCGCTTCGGTGCCGAAGCCGTATCAGATTGCGGATTTCGCGCGGACGCTGCGCGAAGTGTTGAACGAGCGGTAGGGCGAACCGCTCACGTCTTGAGTCGGAAGAAACCGCTAATGGGCGCTGATGGACGCTAATTCGGAGAAACCACTAATGAACACTCATGATTGGGAATTTCGGGTATAAGAGTCCCGAGTCTGATTCCGAAAAATTCCTTCCTATTGTGGCTTGGATTAGTGGTAACTTCCTGGATCGGAAATAAGCGGGCATCAGCGCGCATTAGCGGTTTCTCCGGCTTGATGCCTTTCGGTCGGAGTTCTGCGTCTACCTCGACCCCACCGCCTGGCGCGCGTGGGCGTAGGTGGCGCCGAGCTCCGCGCGGTTGGTGGAACGGTATTTTTCGGGCAGGAAGCGGCGGTCGGAGCAGGCGAGCACCGCGGCGAATTCCTGCAACGCGAGCAGGTCTGGGTCGAGCGGATCAATGAACGAATCGACCGCGTCGCGCACATCGGCGAGCTGCACGTCGGCATCGCGCGAGGCGAGGACGGCGCGTTCTTTGGCTCGCACGAGAATGGCTTCGACATCGCTGCCGGTGAGCGGGCGCGTTCCGAGTTCGGTGCGAATATACGCGAGCGTTTCGGCAGAGAGCGTAATCTTCTTAACCCGGGCGATGACGGTGAAGAGTTCGGCCACTTCGTCGGCATTTTGCGCGGCGAAGAGGGGCACGCAGAGGCCGAAGCGGCCCTGGCGTTTGAGGTCGATCGCGAGGAGATCGGGCCGCGAGGTCATCGCGATCCAGAGTTCGCGGCCGCGGAGCGACGAGTCGCCGAGATGCGCGGCGAAGGCGGCGAAGACGCGGGTGGAAACCCCGCTGTCGCCATCGG
>JANPIT010000102.1:0-3301 GCA_031425115.1 Opitutaceae bacterium
CCTACCGTTTCTACCAATTCTTCGTGAACGCGGACGACGCCGACGTCGTCAAGCTGCTCAAGACGCTCACCTTCCTCTCGCACGAGGAAATCACCGCCCTCGAAGCCGAGCTCAAAGCGAACCCCGGCGCGCGCGTCGCCCAGAAAGGGCTCGCGCGCGAGATGACGAAACTCGTCCATGGCGAGGAACGGCTCGCCGGCGCGCTCAAGGCGAGCGACGTGCTTTTCGGCGGTATGCTCGAAGGCCTGTCTGCCGAGGATTTCCAAGACGTCATCGCCGAAGCACCGGGCAAGGACCTCGAGCGCGCCAAGCTCGAAGGCGCCGGACTCCCGCTGATCGACGCCCTCGTGCACAGTGGACTCGCACCCTCGAAGGGTCAGGCGCGAAAAGACATCGAGGGCGGCGGCAGCTACGTGAACAACGTGAAGGTCCCGGACATCACGCGCGCACTCACGCCAGCCGATGTGATTTTCGGCGGCTATATTCTCCTGCGCAAAGGCAAGCGGACGTATGCGGTGTTGAAGCTGGTCTGAGGAAGATGCGAGCGCGCCGGTAGGGTGAGGCGTCCTCACCGAGCCGTCGCGCTTTTCGCGGTCGCCAATCTCATCGTCTCCGCACGTCTCCTCCGCGACAGCTCACCGAGGACGGTTCGCCCTACCTTTTTCGACATCGTGCCTAAGAAGCGGACCTTCGCGTGAGTTATGTTGTCGTGTGGGTCTCACCGCTCATCGTCTTGCTCGTTCCCCGCTCATGAAAGCCCCGTTCATCGTCGCGTCGTTGCTGGGCAACGCCGCGCTGCTCGCCGTGCTCACCGCCCGGCCGAGCCTCGCCCCTGCTCCCGTGGAGGCTTTTATCCTCCGCCACTTCCACTCGGCTGCGCCGAAGGCCGCCCCGGCCCCCGTGCGGAAGACCGCCGCCATCAAGCGCGACAAACTGTGGACGACGCTGCAGAGCGAGGACGCCCGGACCATGATCGCGCGCCTTCGGGCGGCCGGTTTTCCGCCCAATGTCATCCGCGCCCTCGTCACTACGGAAGTCGCTGGGCGTTACGACGCGCAGTTGCGCGCGCTGCAGGACACCGACCCGAATGTCCCTTTCTGGAAGCTACCGGCGAGCTACTACATGTCGGGCGACAAGCGCCTGGAGGAGGTCAACCGGCTCTATCGCGAGCGCTCGCGCGCGCTGCGCGATTTGTTCAAGGACGAGTTCTTCGCTTCCTCGGACAGCAGCGCGGGGCAGCGGCGTCAGTTCGGCGATCTGCCGTTGTCTAAAATCGATGCCGTGCAGCGCATCGAGGACGACTATAACGAGATGATCTCCGCCGTGCGCACAGAGGCGAAAGGCATCACGCTGCCCGAGGATCGCGAGAAGCTCGCCCTGCTCAATCGCGAGAAGCGGGCCGATCTTGCGGGCGTCCTCACGCCGCAAGAGCTCGAGGCCTACGAACTGCGCTCCTCGCAAACCGCGAACATGCTCCGCTCGCGCCTCGCCAACTTCGAGCCCTCCGAGTCCGAGTTCCGCGCCCTCTACCAGGCCCAGCTCGCGTTGAACGAAAAATTCCAGGGCGGCGGCTTCGACACGGTCGACTACCAGACGCGCCAGGAACACCAGAACGCCTATTTCGACCAACTGCGCGCCCTGCTCGGCGAAAAGCGCTACGCCGACTACGTCCGCGAAACCAGCTCCGACTTCCAGCAGCTCACGCGCCTCGCCCAGCGCGAGAACCTGCCGCGCGACACCACGCTGCTGGCTTACAACCTCCGCGACACGATCGCCCTCGAGTCGAACCAGATTTTCGACCACGCGACGCTGAGCGTCGAAGCCAAGCGCGAGGCGCTCAAGCAGCTCGCGCAGACCGCGCGTAACCGGATTCTGGCTACGCTGGGGCCCGGCGCCGGCCCCGAATACGTGCGGATCTCGGATCAGTGGATCAACCAGGTGGAGCGCGGCGCCGCCGTCTCCTTCAGCCGCGGGGGCACCTTCACCATCGTCACTGATAATGGCACCATGGGCTTCAGCGGGCCAGGCGCGGAGTATCGCCGCCTGCCCTTCGTCCCCACCCCGTCCCCCGGTCGCTAAGACGCCGCACCATGAAGATCTTTCCCGTTCTCGGCGCCCTCTCGCTCACCGCCAACGTCGCGCTTCTCGGCGTCCTCGCCTACGGCTCCTTTGTTTCGCCGCCTCCCGCGCCCGCGCCCGTCGCGGCCAAGGGCCCTGCGGCCGCTCCCGCTGGCCCGGCGGCCGGCCCCACCGCCGATGCGTGGACGGAGGTAAGCTCCGTCGACCTCGCCGCGGCCCGCGACCGCCTGCAGGCGGAGGGCTTCCCGCCCAACGCGGTCCGTGCGATTCTCGCCGCGCAGATTCGCGAGCAGTTCGCCGCCCGGCGCAAAGCGATCGACGCCGCGTCGGCCAACGCGCCCTACTGGAAGAATCCGGCGCTTGATCCGCAGACGCAGGCCCAATTGCGCGCCCTCGCGAAGGAAGAGCAGAAAGCACTCAAGGAGCTGCTCGGTCACGATCCGGTCAACAGCCAGGCCGCGCGGCTCCGCCGGGAGTTTCCTGAGCTGTCCGCGGACAAGATCGATCAGATGACCGCGATCCGCGAGCGTTACGACGAGCTCCGCTCGGAACTTTACGGCACCGGATTCCGCGGCACGCTCACGCCGTCGGAGCGCGACAAGGTAACTGCGCTAGAAAAATCGATGCAGGGCGAATTCGCCACCGTGCTCGCACCGGCCGAGCTGGAGAACTACAACCTGCGCACCAGCTCCACCGCGAACAGCCTGCGCCACACGTTGAGCAACTTCGGCGCCACCGAGGACGAGTTTCGCACGCTCTACCGACTCCAGAGTGCCTACGACGAGCAATACCGCTACTCCTCCACCGCCACGCCGGAGGAGCAACGCGCCCGCGGCGAGGCCCAGCGCAAACTCAACGACGACATCGCCGCCGCCCTCGGCACAGCGCGCTACGCCGACTATCAGCGGGCGAGCGACTACAACTACCGTCAGACCAATCTGCTCGTTTCCCGCCTGAATCTGCCGCCCGAGACGTCGGTGAAACTTTACGCCGTGCAGAAGGATATCGAGGACCGGCGGAACGCGATTTACCGCGATCCCAGTCCGGAAAACCGCCAGCAGATGAACCAAAAATTGGCCGCGCTGGCCCAGGAAGCCACGACCCACGTCAACACGATCTTCGGCGGCAACCAGACCGCGACCACTGCCTATAAACAATACGGTGGCTCCTGGCTGACCAACCTGGCGCCGCGGCCAGCCCCGACGACGACGCGACCGGCCCC
>JANPIT010000103.1:0-15867 GCA_031425115.1 Opitutaceae bacterium
CATGTTTTTGACAGGATTTACAGGATTAAAGGCAGGATTTTCAGGAACGAACCGAATGCTTGGGAACGATGGAAAGCCCGTGAGTTTCGATCGCGGGGTGATCACCGCCGTAGGACGGGAAATCCTGTAAATCCTAGTTCGGAATCCTGTCCATCCTGTCCCCAAAGGGAAATGTTCGACCGCCATCGACACCCCTTCGAGGTGATTCTTCAGAGGCTCCTTAAATGAAACCGTAGCCGCCAAAAAGCGCAGAACGCGCAAAAAAAGAACTCGTTCTCGTAGGCGAAAAGCCGCGCTGGTTCTGGCGCCTCTTGTGCTTTTTTGCGGCCATGGCATTTTTAAAAATGCTCTGGTGCTTACCTTCCAAGCGCCGCGCGAATCACAGGCTCGAACAAATCGGCCTGGCGCACGAACCCCAAATCGCTGGGGTGCGAGCCGTCGGTGGTGCCCTCGGCGTCGTGGCCGAGCAGATCATCGCCGGCCAGATAATGGAGGCCCTTGACCCCTTCGTTCTGCAACGTCGTGAACGCTTCGCGCAGCGCGGCGTGGTTCTCGGTGTGATGCTTGTCTCGCGCGGGCAAGATCCACGCGTTGGTGTTGCGACGATCTTCCACGAGAACAATCGGCGTAGTGGGCTTGGCGGCGCGGAGGTGTTTCACGAGGGGAATGCACCGCTCGCGCACCAAGGCTGCGCTCATGTTCGGCAGGCAGTCGATCACGTAGACGGCGGCGTCGATCTTCACGAGTAACTCGCCGACGGCCGCATCCATCCGGCCATTACCGGAGAATCCGAGATTCACCACGGGGCGGTCGAAACGACGCCCGAGGATTGCGGTGTGCACCATCCCGGGTCGCGACGCGCTGGCGCCGTGCGTGATCGAGGTGCCATAAAAGACGATGGGCTTTTCCGTCCGCGGCGGGAGCGGCTCGAACCTCGCCTCGGGTGGCACGCCAATGGAGAGCTCTTCGACGCCATTGTAGAGCGGGAGGTAGGCCGCGTATTCGCGAAAGCCGGGCGCGAGACCGCCGATGATTTCCTGGCGCATGATTTTCTGGTCGGGACGCGTCACGCCGACCCAGCGCCACTTGCCTTGGTCGTCGCGCGCGTAGAGGTCGAGGCCGCTGGCGCCGATGGCGGTCATGTTGGGGTTCGCGAGCTTTTCCTTGAGGAGCGTGTAGTTGGCCCAGATGACGGTCGCATCCGTCTTGAAGCGCACGAGCATGCCGGCGCTGTCGCGACTGAGGCCCCAAACCGCTGCAGTGACCTTGCCGTCGGCGACAGCGGGCAGCCGGTCAAACCAGCGCTTGCGCTCCAAGTCGTCGAACGCGCGGCCCTCGACGCCCCACTTGGTGATATCGTGCCATGTGAGCTTCGGCTCGGGAAGGGCTTTGGTTGCCTTTGCGGGGGCGGGTGCGGATGCCTTGGGTGTTTGCGCGAGCGTGACGTTCAGCGTCAGGAGCGAGGCGAGGCCGAGCAGGCAGGAAGGGGTGCGGCGCATGCGGGGAACCGTGCCAGCGCACGCCGAACCGGGTCAAGCTGCGGGAAGTGCGGAGTGTCGCGCAAAGCACAGGAGAGAAACCCATCGACGGGAATGGGGTTGCGGAGGCGGAGAGATCTTCGCTCTAGTCGCGGACGTGTTAACGGCCACTCCGCCTCCGTTGCCGATCGCGCACCCTTCGTGGTGGGACCGTAATTGGAAATGGGTTACAGTGCTGCTGGGGCTCGTCACGGTGGCGTTCACCGTATTCTTCATGGGCGTGTTGCAGGGCGTGATGAAGGCATCGCCGGCATTTCAAATCGCGGTGACGCGCGCTCAACAAAGTCCGGTTGTAATCAAAGCGTTGGGGCAGCCGATCAAGCCGGGCTGGTTTGTATCCGGCGAAGTGCATGAGGCCGTCGTGGCGGCTTACGCGAATCTCTCGGGCCGTCTGGAAGGTCCGCTCGGCCAAGCCACGATGACGGTGCAAGGCCGCCGCAGCGCGGGAAAATGGCAGCTGACCATCGTCGCGGTGGTGGATAAAACCGGCCAGCGTATCGATCTTTCGGATCCACCGCCCGCGAAGTAGGCGCGCACACCGCGTTGCGTGGGCGAGGCGCACAGCGGGTCCGGGATTGCTGGACGAGGTGCTGCGCTGTCAGCGTGGGTGCATGAAAGAGCTGCTCCACGACGCCGCTGCGCGCTCCGTGCGTTACCTCGAGAGTTTGCCGGCGCGAGCGGTCGCACCGACGGCAAACGCGGTCGACGCATTACGCGTTTTCGACGAGCCGTTACCCGCGGGTCCAACCGACGACCGCGAGACCCTGCGCATCCTCGATGAGGTCGGTTCGCCGGCGACGATGGCGATGGCTGGTCCGCGTTTTTTCGGGTTTGTGATCGGTGGCGCGTTGCCCGTGACGCTCGCGGCAAACTGGCTGGTGGGCGCTTGGGATCAGAACGCGGTGCTCTACCGGCCGACCCCCGGCGTCGCGCGCCTCGAACAGATCGCGCTGGGCTGGGTGCTCGATGCCTTGCAACTCCCGACCGGGTGCGGTGGGGCGTTTGTGACGGGTGCGACCGTCGCGAATTTGTGTGGTTTGGCGGCGGCGCGCCACACAGTGCTCGCGCGGGCGGGTTGGAATGTGGAGGCGGACGGGCTCTTTGGGGCGCCTCCGATTACCGTGGTCGTGGGTGCGGAGATTCATCCATCGGTCGCGAAGTCGCTCGGTCTGCTGGGACTCGGTCGGAGTCGCGTCGTCAAAGTCCCGGTGGACCGCCAGGGGCGGATGCGGGCTGACGCGCTCCCGGAAATTCAAGGCCCGACGATTGTGTGCGTGCAAGCGGGCAACGTGAACACGGGGGCCTTTGATCCCATTGCTGAAATTTGCGCACGGGTGCAGCCAGCGGGCGCGTGGGTCCACGTGGACGGTGCGTTTGGATTGTGGGCGGCAGCGGCGCCGGCGCTGAGCCATCTGACGCGCGGCATCGCGCAGGCCGACTCGTGGGCCACGGATGCGCACAAATGGTTGAATGTGCCCTACGATTGCGGACTCGCGCTGGTGCGTGACCCGCACGCGCTGCAGGCGGCGATGGCGATCACGGCCGAGTATCTCCCGACGGAGAGTGCGCATCGCAATCCGGCGGATTTCACGCCTGAGCTTTCTCGTCGCGCCCGAGGCGTGGAGGTGTGGGCGGCATTGCGTTCGCTCGGTCGCACGGGGCTCGCCGATCTGATTGGGCGCAACTGTGCGCAGGCCCGACGTTTCGCGGAAATACTCCGCACCGCCGGCTTCGAAATTCTCAACGAAGTGGTGCTGAATCAGGTCCTGGTATCTTTTGGCGACGCGGAGAAAACGAAGCGCACCATCGAAGCGATCCAGCAAGATGGCACGTGTTGGGCGGGTGTGACGGTGTGGCAGGGGCGCACCGCGATGCGAATTAGTGTGTCATCGTGGGCAACCACAGACGCGGATGTGCATCTCAGCGCAGAGGCGATGGTTCGCGCGGCCCGGAGCTGGAAATAAGCGTCCGGGGCCAGCGCGGGAGCGTTGGTCTCAGCGCTGGCCTGGGAACCAATCAGCTTGGGTGCCGTCTCTTCATTCAAGCGGTTGCTCTTTCGAGGCTGCTCAAAAAGTGGACGACCCCAAAGTATTTCTCGTGGTGGATGACAATGCCGACAGCCGTTTCCTGTTGGTGAAGACGTTGCTGCGGAAATTTCCCACCGCGATAATTCGCGAATGCCAGGAGTGCGCCGAGGCGGTGCAGATCGCCCTGGTGCCCAACCTCGCCGCGATCGTGGCGCATCGCGCGGCGGATTTGGACGGCATCACGCTAATCCGCGAACTGCGGGCGGCGAATCCGCGGGTGATTATTTTGATGGTATCCGGTCTCGACCGCGCGGAGTCGGCGACTCGGGCGGGTGCGACGTGTTTTCTCAATTACGACGAGTGGTTGCGCGTCGGTAGCTTGGTGACGGATCTACTTTCCCGTGCGGCCGAGCCTTCTGGCAAGGTGCCGGGAGAGGGCCGACACGTGCGGGCCCCGGACATGGGTCGCCCGGGCCTCAGGCGGTCGAGTCCGGCGCCGCCGCCGAGCGAGTAGAAGAAACGGGGTGCCGCATGCCTGGGCGGGGGAGTAAATTCGTTTCCGATGATGACATCGCCGCCGCGCCAGGCAGGCTCGCACCCGGCACTTCGCCGGCATGAAATTACTCGAGACTGAACGACTGCTGCTCCGGCCGCTGAGGCTGGACGACGCGGCGTTTATTTTCGAGCTCGTCAATGATCCGGCGTGGTTGCGCTTCATCGGAGACCGTCAGGTGCGAACGCTCGATGATGCGCGACACTACCTCAAGCGGGGGCCGTTGGAGGCCTACGCGCGCCTCGGATACGGTCACGCCGCAGTCGTGCGCAAAATGGATGGTGCGGTCCTTGGAATCTGCGGGTTGATCAAGCGCGACAACCTCGATGATGTGGATCTGGGTTTCGCTTTTCTGGAAAAATTTCGCGGTCAGGGCTACGCGGGCGAAGCCTCCGAGGCGGTGCTGGCCGATGCCTGGAACCGGCTGCGGCTGAAGCGCATTGTTGCGATCATCTCGCCGGAGAATGTCGCGTCGGCCGCGTTGCTGGAGCGGCTCGGGTTTCGTTTTGAACGCTCGCTACGTCTCACGGCGGACGCGGAGAGCAAGCTCTTCGCGCGCGAGCGACCCGGCGTAGCTGGTGCGAAGGCTTGAGCCCGGCGCGGCCGCGGACAGATTCGTGGAATGAATATCGTGCGCGCGGCAGGGCAGAAATCCAAACGCGGTCCGTCGGACTATTTCACCGGCACCGTGTGGCTGGATGAGATTTCCGCAGCGGCGGGCGATGCTTCGAGCGTGCGAATTGTGCGAGTGGCTTTCGAGCCGGGGGCGCGGACGGCTTGGCACACTCATCCGCACGGCCAGACGTTGCACATCCTTTCCGGAGTGGGCCGGGTGCAGAAAGCCGGCGAAGCAGTGGCTGAACTTCTGCCCGGCGACACGGTCTGGTTCGAGCCGGGCGAGCGGCACTGGCACGGCGCGGCGCCGGGGACTGCGATGGTCCACCTCGCGGTGCAGCAAGCCGACGCGCACGGGAGCGCTGCGACGTGGCTCGAGCCCGTGAGTGAGGCGGAGTATGGCGGGTAGAAGCGCCGGCGCTTCTATCAACCGATCGCCGTCAGCGCGCTCTCGATGTCCGGCGGACTCCACCAGGCCGGCCTGCCCGTATCCGCGATGATGACACGCGCGGCATTATAGCCGCCGAGGCCGGTGACGTTGCCGCCGGGATGGGTTGAACCGCCGCAGAGATAGAGACCCGGCACGGGGGTGCGGTAGTTTCCGGCGCCCGGGAACGGTCGGTTTGCACCGATCTGCCCGTGCACAAAAGATCCGACCAGCAAATCGCCTCGAGCCATGTTCGGCAGGGTGCGCTCCACGTCGAGCGGCGAACTCGCGTAGGCATCCAAAACACTGCCCGCGAGGTTGGGCGCGAACTCGGTCCAGTGTGCGAGCAAGCGTTGGCCGTGGACCTCGCGTTCCGCATCCCAGTGGGCGGCGTCGCCGCGAAGCGCGTAGGGCAATTTTTCCCAGAGGAAAGCCACGTGTTTGCCGGGCGGAGCCTGCGTCGGGTCAAACACCGTTGGACACGCGCCCCAAGCCACCGTCGCCGGAATGTCGCCGCGCTGGTGGGCGGCCACGATGTCGTGGAACTGACCGAAGCGTTCCAAGCCCACGATTGTCATGAGCGCGTGGGCGAGTTCCGGGCGTTGCGCGGCGGCCGTCCAGCGCGGTGGCTCGTTTAGTGCGACGTTCAGAGCAAACAACGGTGCGAGCAGGTTATACTCGAAGCGCGCGGCGCGTTCCCGGACCTCCGGCGGCACCGCATCGGGTGGGAGATAGTCGAGAAAAGTCTGCTGCGGATTGAGACCAGAAACGACGCGATCCGCGGTAAGCGTTTCGCCGGTGGCGAGCTCGACCCCGGCGGCGCGGCCCTGGCGCATTACGACGTGCCGGATCTCAACGCGGCAGCGAATTTCTCCGCCGTGTTCGGCAATGTCGGCGAGCAGGCTGTCCGCGAGCCGCCCCGACCCGCCAAGGCACATCTGCGCCTTGCCGGGCGCAGCCAGCAGGGCCGGGATGGCGTGACCGAAGCCTGGCAGCCGGAGATCGATTTCGCGCAGGCCGTTGAAAAATAGCAGCCCCGCGCGGATCGCATCATGCTCGAACTCGCGCGTCACGAACTCGAGCGGCGACAGCGCGGAGACTTCCAGCAGTCGTCGGCCAAGCCGGCTCTGCGCCAGCAGCTGCGTGCGACGAACCGGATCGAGGGGCGGGCATTGCGACTCCGGAATCAGGATACGCTCGACGATCGGCCGAAACTCCTCCGTCCAGCGGCGCAGCGCGTCGGCGTCCTTGCGCGAAAACTGCGCGAAAGAGGCGACCGTCCGGTCCAGGTCCGTCCACCATTCGAGAGCGCGCCCGTCGCGCAGGTGCATCGCGACGTTGAGCTCCGGCTGGAGGTAGCGGACCCCGTGGCGCGCCAGCTCGAGATCGCGGAACCACGGCATCTGCGTGATGCCGCGATGGAAGAACGAATGCGGGTGATGAATGAAGCCCGGGAGTCGCGGATTCTCGAGGGTGCGGAGCCCGCCGCCCGGTGCTTCCGCTCGGTCGATGGCAAGCGTGCGCAGGCCCGCGCGGCCCAGATAAGCCTGCGCGACGAGCGCGTTGTGACCCGTGCCGAGAAAGAGGGCGTCGTAGTGCAAGGCTGGATGACGAAGGAAAGGTTACGGTTGGTGCTCCAGCGTCAGCCGCACGCGGACGCGGGCAGGCAGAGTGAAGCGAAGCGTGCGGGTGTCGGGCGCGATGGTGTGTTCGCCGTTGGCCAGCGCCCGGCCGTCGAGCGTCGTGAGAGTCCAAAGATAACGACCGGGTTCGAGGGTAAGCAGGCTGACGCCTAGCGGGCGTGGATCCGGACCGAAGTGAAACAGCTCCGCGCCGAAACGGTCGCGGCGATTGTCGGCGACGAGCGCGGCGAAATCCCGCGGCAACGTATGCCAGCGTGCGCCGTTGAGCGGATAGGTGTCGACGGCGCCGGGGTCGCCGGTGACCGTCGAGTAGAGCAGGGCGGCGTCGACGCGACTGAGCCCGCTGGCGATCGTGCGCGGCCAACGACGGGGAAATTCGAGCACGCGATCCGTGTAGCGCACCTCCTCAGTGAAGAGCGGCCAGTTGACGCTGAGGGTGCGCGCGGTGGCGGCGAGGGCCTGTTCGAGCGCGGCGGGATCACGCGTGAGGGCAAAGCGCACGTAGGCGCTGGCATCGGTTCGCAGCAGATCGTCGAAACGGGTGTCGCCGGTGAGCTGCCTCCATTTCGCGAGCGGGTCGCTGATGATCTCGGGCAGGCGATGCGCCGCCCAGGCGGGGGATCCCACCGGGCCATCCGGATTACCCTGCGCGAGGTGGGCGCGCCGCAACCCGGCCATGCGCAGGAGCGGCGCGGCGAAGTGAGCGTCTCCGGTTTGCGCATACGCCTGCACGAGCGCGGCGGTCATGGCCATGACGGGATGGGCGGGCCACGAATAGAGTTTCACCATCGGATCGCCGGCGAGTTCGGGGCCGATCCAGCCGCGCTCGCGGCTGCCAACGAGGCCGGAGGGCCATTGCAGTGCGGCGGGGACGAGGCCAGCGGGCTTATCATTATCGGTGCCGAGGGCGGCATCGGCCCAGGTGCGCAGCCAGCGCGTGAGCGGTGCGCCCAGCGCGGGGTCGCGGGTGCGCTGCCAGAGGAGGAGGGCGGGCTGCATCACCCGCACGTGATAGCCGGTGTCGTAAGCGCGGGCGGCGTCGGGGCCGACGCGTTCGTGATTGAAATCGATGTGTTTAAACTGGAGCTGGCCCCGCGCGTTTTTTCCCCACCACACCTGGTCGGCGAGCGTGAGGAGCCGGCGCGTGCGGGCCGCCCAGTCGAGGTTGTCGCCCGCGATGTGCTGCATGGGCGTGAGCGTGTCGGCGGTTTCCTCCGCGGTGTGCTCGACGTCCGTGAGCTGGCTGGTGTAGCCGGCTGCCATGCCGGGGCGCGAAAGATTCCCGCGAGCCAGGCGTTCCTGTGCCGCGGCCACGACGGGATCGTCGAAGCCGATCAGGATCGGCGCCCACCAGCGCCACATCTCGACGTCATCGCCCCACTTGCCACCGAACTCGCCGTTGGCGAGCTGGCGCTCCGCGATCCACCAGAGAATAATGGAGTGTAACTGCTCGAGGGCGCGGCGCTGGTGATTGGCCCACGCAGGGGCTCGCTCATCCGTCGCGGAGAGATTCGCTTCGGGAAGGTTTTCCCCGCCGTAGATTTTGAGGAGCACGTTTTCCGGAAACGCGGCGCGTGCCAGATCGAAGCACCGCTCGGCTTCAGCGAGGAAGGCGGCCCGGCGCTCGAGCAGGGCGCTGACGCTGGAATGCTCCAGAAAACTCCACGCCAGGAAACGGCCGCGGTAGAAGGCCCACAGCGGATACAGGAGGGATTCAGTTCGGGGCGGCGTGGGGAATGCCGGTGAAAACGCCAATGTGGCCGTGTCGAAGAACTGGTGCAGGTAGCGATGGGTCTCACCCTGGCCACGTGTCACTTGAGCCATGGCCCGTGCGCGACCCTCCGCCCACGCTTCGACGACGGGCAAGAGCCCGGCCAGTTCCGCGCGCGTCGCCGGATCGAGTTCGCCCCCTGTATCCGCTGCGAGCCTACGCAGGTGCCCGAGTCGTCCGGATTCGGTGGGGGCGTTGCCGGCGGCGGTGATGACTGACTTAGCGGTGTCAGCGGCGAGTGCGCGGCCAGGGAGAAAGGCCGCTGCGGCGAGCACCACGAAGGCGCCCCACCGGACTACACTGGCGATCACGCGCTGCACTCAGAAGCGCATGCGCACGCCGGCCGCGCCGTTCCAGCCGGAATACTCCAGCTCTTCCGGGCGGTTCGGTGTGTTGTCATACCAACGCTTCCCCTCGCGCGAGAGGTTCTTGCCGTCGACGAAGACGGTGAGGTTTTTGTTTATGCGGTAGGAGATCTGCGCGTCCCAGCGTGTCGCGTCGTTGTTGGTGACGGCGCCAGTCAGGCCGCCGACTTCGCGCACGAACTCGTCGATGTAGTTCAGGGCGACGCGGGCGGTGAAACCGTATTTCTCCCAGTAGACTTGCGCGTTGTAGACCCGCTTCGGCTGCGATGGCACGAAGTCCTCGGTGCGCTTGCCGGTGACACCGGTCGTGACGTTCAGCGTGGGGAACTCAGACTCGCCGCGGACGAACGTGGCGTTGACGCTGAAGCCGAGGCCGCTGAGCGGGCCGGGCAACATCGGGAGCGCCTGCGCCCAGGTGAGCTCGGTGCCATCGATGTCCTGGTTGCCGCCATTGAGATTCTGATACAGCGCGACGATGATGGGCGGGCGGGATTCTCGGGTGACGCCCTTGAAGATGAAGTCCTTTATCCGCTTCTTGAATACAGCGACCGACAGCATGCCAGTCGGCTGGAAATACCATTCGAGCGAGGCGTCGAAGTTCATCGATTTCTGCGCCTTCAGATTCGGGTTCCCCTTGTAGACGCGGGTGAGGGCGCCGCTGTCGAGATTGAGCAGGCCTTCCGGATCGAGCGACGACTCGTAGGGGATAAGATCGCCATAGTCGGGACGCGAGAGGGTGTTGGTCCACGCGCCGCGCAGCACCACATTGCGGTTGAAACGGTAATTCAGCAGCACCGAGGGAAACGCGTTGTCGTAGGACGAGCCGCCGCTCGCGGTGGTCGCGGGCGCGGGGCGGAAGGTATAGTCCACTTTGGTTTTCTCGTAGCGCAGGCCGGCGATCGTCTGGAGTTTGCCGAACTGCGCAGTGCCCATCGCGTAGGCTGAAGAGATGTCCTCGGAAGCGCTGTAGCGGGAGATGGCGAGCAGCGTGGACTCGTCGCCCGGCACGAACGTGAACGCGGCCGGATTCTGTGCGACGGTGTTGAATACGCCGTCGAGTTCCGGGTAGGGCCCCAGCGTGGCGATGCGGCCGACGAAAAGATTTCGCGGTTCAAAACTGCCGCCGAAGGTGGCTTGGGTCGGTGCGGTGCCGACGGGAGCGTAGTCGGCGATCTCGCCATCGAGCGTGCGATCCTTCCCGCGATACTTGGCGCCGACTTTCCACTGCATGGGCAACTCGCCAATCCGCTGATCGAATTCGTAGTCGAGCCTGGCCACGAGGTCCTCGTCGGAGCCTTTCACGGTGTGAAAGCGCACCTGGTTCAACGCGAGATCCTGGGTGCGGAAAAGCGAGTTTTCCCCCGTGGCGCGGTTGGTCATCGTCACACGCGGGTAGAGCGGATCGGTGCGATCGACGACCCAGTCGATGTTGCGGCGCAACGCGGCCGAGGCGGTTTCGAACTGGAAGCGCCGCGCGCGCGCGGAGAGATCGGCGGCGCCGTGGTTTAACTCGTAGGTCAATGCGCCGCCGGGCAGCTTGGTTTTGCCGCCGAGCGCGACGCGGTCATTGGCGCGTTCGGAGAGCGTGCGATCGAGTCGGCGGGTGATGCGGGCCTCTGCGCCCGTCGCGCGCAGATCGGTCGAGGTGGCGGCGAAGGCCGCGAAGCCGCGTTGCCGCAGCCGCCAGCGCGACGACTCCGTCTCGCTGCCATTATGGAAGAACTTCATGTAGACTTGGGTGGAGTCGCCCAGCTTGTAGTCGAAGTTGAGATTCCCGCCGACGTTGGTTCGGTCGATCCGGCGGAAGCGCTGGTCGAACTCGGAGATGCCTTGGTTTGTGATGCCCGCGATCGTGTTTACGGGCGCGATCGCCTTGTCGAAATACGCGATCTCGTAGTCGTTCTGGCCGTATTTCTCATCCGAGTAGGAGATCGTCGCGGTGATGCCGAGCGTGCGGGCGGCATTGACCACGTCGCTGTAGTTTAGGTTGAACGCAAAGCCGTCATCCTTACGCAGGCTGTTGTAACGATACTCGGCTTTGCCGTTGAGGCTGCGACCCGGCAGATCAAAGGCACTGCGGGTCACCAGATTGATCAGTCCGCCAAAGGAGTCGGCATCGCGGTCTGGGGTGAGGGCCTTGATCACCTCGATGCTGCTGATCATGTCGGAAGGAATGGTGCTGAGATCGACCGCGCGGGTTTCGGTGCCGCTGGTGGTGAAGATGCCATCGTTGGCGGGGGAGCTGAGGTGCGAGCCGTCGAGAGTAACGGAATTGAGCTTGGCCTCGGCCCCGCGAATCGAGGCGAAGGCCGAGCGGCCGTCGTTCACGATGCTCACGCCGGCGAGGCGGGCCAGGGCCTCGCCCACGGTGTTGTCGGGGAGGTTGCCGATCGCGTCCGAGGAAATCACGTTCATCACGGTATTGCTCGTGCGCTGCTGGTTGATGGCGCGCGACTGACCTTCGCGGACGGATTCGACCGTGACCGCTTCGAGGACCAGCACATCGCTTTCGCCCAATTCGACATTGGCAATCACGGGCGCGCCCGTGGTGACGGTGACCGGCACCGTTTTCGTTTTGCGGCCGACGTAGCTCACTTCGAGCGTCTGGTTGCCGACTGGCACGCTGTTCAAACGAAACGTGCCGTCGCGCGCGGTGGCGGTCGAAAGATCGCTGCCCACAAGGCGGACTTCAGCGCCGACCAGGTAGCTGCTGGAGGTTCGGTCAGTGACCGCGCCCGTGATCGAGCCCGGGGTTTGGGCATGGACGACGGAGACTGCGAGCGCGACGAGGGACGCGATCCGGGCGATGAACTTCGCCACGGTTGTGAAGGGCAGGGTAGTCATGAGGAAAAGCGCAACGCCCCAACGGATGTAACGGTGCCGTTGCGACGGTCTGTGATCATGTAACTGAGTGGTGCGCTCAGGCGCGTCAATCGCACTCATTCCCTCTTCTTTTCGTTAGAAGTTTCCCGCGAATTCTGCATTTTCGCCGCACCCCCGCGCTGGCGGCGCCGTCAATCTCTCGCGGCAACCCCGTCGCGCATTTCCCCTCAAATCCCATGGACTTCAATCCCGCGTCTGGTTTTCGAGCTGCCCTGGCATGCGTTTCCAGCGTGCTGCTGGGTGCGGCGGTCGCCTCCGACCAGGTGCCGGCAACCGATCCCGTTTTGCTGGCGAAATACGACGTCAACCGGAACGGCCGGCTCGACCCGGACGAGCTGGCGGCGGCGCAAGCGGCGCAGCGAGCGCCCGCCAGCCTCGATCCGCAGACGCGGGAGGAACCGGTGCAGCTCTCGCCGTTCGAGGTCGTGTCACAGGATCGTGGTTACTACGCCTCGAGCACGATGTCGGGCACGCGCCTGAACTCGCGCGTGGAGGACCTCGCGTCGTCGATCACGGTGATCACGAAGGAGCAGATGTCCGACTTCGCGATGCTCGATATCAACGACATCTTCCTCTACGAGGCGGGCACCGAAGGCACTGGCACCTACACGGAGTTTTCCGTCGATCGCAACGGCAGCCCGGTCGACAACTCGCTCAACCCGAATTCCGCGAACCGCGTGCGCGGCGTCGGTTCCGCGAACCTCTCATTTGCCAACTTCGAAACCAGCGGTCGCATGCCGATCGATCCCTCGATCATCGACGCGGTGGAAATCAGCCGCGGACCCAACTCGACCGTGTTCGGGCTCGGCAACGCCGCCGGCACCGTGAACATGGCGCCCGCTTCCGCGAACCTGAATCGCAATCGTTCGCAGGCCAGCATGCGTTTCGATAGTTTCGGTGGTTATCGTGCGAGCCTGGATCTCAACCGTGTCTTGCTGCGCAACACCCTCGCGGTGCGGGGCAGCGCGGTGTTCCAGCACGAGGGCTACGTCCGCAAGCCCTCCGGCACCGACAGCAAGCGCTTGAACACCATGGTGCGCTATCAGCCCTTCAGGCGCACGACGCTCACCGCGTCCCATTTTTATTATCACATCACCGGCAATCGGCCCAACACCACGCCGCCGCGTGATGCCATCACCGGCTGGATCAAGTCGGGCAAGCCGACGTGGGATCCGGTAACCTCCACCGCCAAACTCAACGGCGTCCCGGTGCCCGGCACGTTCACCGCGACCACGTTGCCGCCCTATTTTACCAGCGCAAATCTCCGCGACCAGTCGGTGCTCTTCATCGATACCGACGGCTCCATCGGTTACTGGGGCCCCGGTCGCACCAGCAGCACCGCGACGCCGGAGGGGCGCAATCAGAACATCGTCATCGTCAACACCACGCCTGAGCAGATTCGCGCGACGCAGCCGCTCTTTTCGAGCGACCCATCGGTGACCGACAAGGCCATCTACGACTGGTCCAAGGTAAACCTCGCCGCGATGAACCGGATCAACGAGACGACGGTCATCACGCATCTCCAGGGGGAGCAGATCCTCTTCGACAGTTCGCGGCACTTGATCGCCTTGCAGGCCGGCTATTTTCGCGAGGCCTCGCGGCGCGATAACCGTGGGCTCTACGGCACGGCGGGAAGTTCGGGAGCGACCGGATTTCTCCACGTCGACGCCAACGAGCGGATGGTCGACGGCAGCCCGAATCCTTTTTTCATGCGGCCCTACTTGGGCTTCTTTAACACGAAAGGCATTTCGGGCGGGCCATCCGAGCGGGAGACCTACCGGGCGCAACTCGCCTACCGTCTCGATCTGCGGCGCGAGGGCAGCCGCCTCCGCTGGCTGGGTATGCATCAATTGCTCGGATACGGGGAGTATAAGGAAAACCGCTCGCGGACGACGATTTGGCGCGATTCGATTCTTTCCAATCACGCCTGGCTTCCCACCCCGACGGGCAGTTCCACGGAGTTCGTCCGGCCGAACGTCGCGCTCAACTACTACCGCTACTACGTCGGCGACAATCAGGGGTCCAATGCCGATACGCCGCCGCGCGACTTTCAGCCCGGCACCTATGCGTATCGCTGGGGCGGGTGGACGAATCCCGGCACCGCGAACGCCACGCCCAACTTCGTCACCGAGCAGGCGAAACTCGGGCCGGGTTTCTGGTATGACTCCACCAACACGTGGGATCGCTCGCTGCTCCGGACACGCGGCGGAGTGATCCAAAGCCACCTGCTGGGCGATCGGATTGTGACCACGTTCGGTCTGCGCAAAGACGAGCGGGACCAGCGCCAGCGCGGCCGAACCGTCTTCGTTTCGACGCCGAATGGCATCGTCCTCGACTACGACTCGACCTTCACGCTCAACCCCACCGATTGGGTGCACGCGGGCGGCAAAACCACGACCGCGGGCATCGTGGTGAAACCGACGCGGTGGTTGAATTTCCACTACAACCAGTCGGATAGCTTTCAGCCGCAGGGTTACGCGGTGGGGCTCTACCTGAATCCGCTGCCGGATCCGACCGGTCAGGGAAAAGATTACGGCTTCTCGTTGAATCTCTTCAACGGCAAGTTGGTGCTACGCGCGAACCGCTACGACACCACGCAGATCAACTCCCGCAATGGCAGCGCGCGAATCATCGCGCAACGCGTGCGGAACCTGGACTTCGATTCGCCAAACGGAAACCAGGCGTTCAACCTCACGACCAAAGCGCGTGGTTGGGTGACGAATGCCGCCGCCGCCCAAGGGCGCACCCTCACGATCGACGAGTTGAACCGGCAGGTCGCCGACCTCACGAAGATCGACCTGGATTACTTCACGCGACCCGAGTCGCGCGACGAGCAGAACGAGTTGGTCGCTGAAACCCAGGATGTCACTGCGAAGGGCACGGAGATCGAAGTGCACTGGAATCCGACTCCGTTCTGGACGACAAAGTTTAACGTCACCGAACAGCAATCCATCGACTCGAAGCTCGCGCCGGCGGTGTCGCGTTGGATCCGGGAGCGCCTGCCGGTTTGGCAGAGCATCATCGATCCGGAGATCAATCGGCCGTGGTTCAACGAGCGATACGGCGGCACGAACTCGCCGGCACAGTTTTTCGCCACGAGCGTAAGGACGCCGTATGAGGTCGCGGTCGCAAACGAGGGCAAGACCCGCCCGCAAATTCGCCGCTATCGGGTGAATTTCAGCACGAGCTACCGGCTCGCAGGCCTCGGCAGCGATCGCGAGTGGTTGAAACGCCTCAACGTCGGCGGCGCAGTGCGCTGGGAAGACAAAGGAGCGATTGGCTATCGCGGGGTCCCAACGCCGTCGGGAATTTTTACTGAACTCGATGCGCGACGGCCGATCTACGACAAGGACCGGATGTATTTCGATGCCTTTGTCAGCTACCGCATGAAGCTTTCCAACAAAGTGAGCACGTCACTCCAACTTAACGTCCGCAACATTCAGGAGGGCGGGCGGCTCCAGCCGATCTCCGCCTACCCGGACGGCGCGCCGAACGCGTATCGCATCGTGGATCCGCGGCAGTTCATCTTGAGCGCGACGTTTGATCTTTGAGCCGGAGGGGGCGCCCAATGCTCGAAACCGGGCATTGGTGGTATTGGCGGCTGACGCTTCGGTGGCGTCAGCCGCTGGGCACTCAGTCTATACGGTAGTCGCCGTCATCGTGGCCAACTCCGGCTTGGGCAGGCCGGTCGCTTTGTAGGTTGCCACAAGCTCGTCCTTCTTGGCCTTCATCTGTTCACCAAGCGCGTCCATATCCAAACCGGCCTTGCGGGCTTGGGCGAACATGCCCTCCATCCGCTTTTCTTCCTCTTCTACGTGATGCTCGATCTGCTCCTGCAGAACGGTGACCTTGGCATCGTAAAATTCGTCGTCCGGTCCGCCCGCCATGATTTCCGCGATCAGCACCTTGGCACCGTCATGCTCGACATAGGCTTCGTTGAGCAGGTCTTCCTCGATCTTGCCTTCGCAGGCCGGATAGAAAATCTCTTCCTCGATCTTCGCGTGCACACTGAGCTCGAGGCAGATCTGGCGGGCGATCTTCTCCT
>JANPIT010000104.1:0-8129 GCA_031425115.1 Opitutaceae bacterium
CCGCGCGAGGCCTCGCCTGCTCCAGCCCCATGCCTTCCCCACTCCGCCGACCGCTCCTGCTTCTCGCTGCACTCACGTTGGTCGCCCTTCGCGGGTTCGCCGCCGCTGCGCCGGCCGGCCAGCGCCCCAACATCCTCTTCATCTACTCCGACGATCAGTCCTACAAAACGCTCGGTTGCTACGGTGCCGGTCCGTCGTGGATCAAGACTCCGCACATTGACCGCCTGGCCGCGCGCGGCGTGCGGTTCGAGCGCAGCTATCTTGGCGCGTGGTGCATGCCCTCGCGCGCGTCGTTGCTCACCGGCCGGCTGCAACACGCCGTTGAGAGCATGACGATGGAGGGAACGTATCCTGGAAGCCGTTACGATGCCGCATTGTGTCCGTTCGTGCCGGCCCAATTCCGGAAACAGGGCTACCACACCGCGCAGATCGGCAAATGGCATACGGGCACCGACACCGGCTTCGGCCGCGATTGGGATTACCAAATCGTCTGGAACCGCCCGGGCCGTCCCGAGAATGCCGGCAACTACTACACCGATCAGATTCTCACCTTCAACGGCGAGGACCGGCTGACCAAGGGCTACTCGACCGACAACTACACTAACTGGGCCGTCGAGTATGTGAACGGCGCGCATCGCGACGCCGGCAAGCCGTGGTATCTGTGGCTCTGTTACGGCGCCATCCACGGCCCGACCACGCCGGCCGACCGTCACCGTGGGACCCTCGTCGGCAAAAAGGCCCCGGTGCCTGCTGACATCACCGGCCCGTGGCCCGACAAGCCGGCGTATCTTCAGCAGACGAAAGCGTGGGTCCGCACCCCTGACGGTTCGCCCGCGATGGCGCAGAAAGCCCGCAAGGCCGGGAACTTTGATTCCCTCGTGCCGGGACAAAGCTACGATGCCTGGATCCAGCAGGTGAACGAGTGCATGGCGGCGCTGGACGAGGGAGTGGGGCGCGTGCTCGCCGCGCTCGAATCCTCGGGGCAACTCGAAAACACCCTCGTCGTTTTCGCCTCCGACCAGGGCTACGGCCTCGGCGAGCACGGCTTCAACCAGAAGATCGCGCCCTACGATGCCACCGTATCCTCGCCGCTCATCATCTCGCGACCGGGCCACATCCCACAGGGCAAGGTCAGCAAGCACCCCATCAACGCGCCCGATCTCACCGATTTTTTCTGCCGGACAGCCGGCGTCACGATCCCATGGAAAACGCACGGCCGCGATATCCGTCCGCTGCTCGCCAATCCCGCCACGCCCACGTGGACTTCGCCCACGTTGATGACGCACACCGCGCGCAACTACGGCGCCGAGACCCGCGAGATCCCCACCGATGATCGGCTCACCGCTGCCGGCGGCGTGCCGTGGTATGCGCTGTTACGCGACGGGAAATACAAATACATCCGCAACCTCGTCGCGGGCGAAACCGAAGAACTCTACGACCTCGACGCCGACCCCGAGGAACTAACCAACCTCGCCTCCCGCCCCGCTGAAGCCGCGCGCCTGCGCGAGCTTCGCGCCAAAACGATCGCCGAGCTCCGCCGCACCGAAGCGCCCTTCGTCGATCGCATGCCGCCCACGAAAGCGGAGCTTTCCCGCTAGCGCTGCAGCCTAGCGACATCTTCCGAGGTAGCCCTGCTCGTGAGAGCAGGGACGTCGGCAGATCGCGCGGTGGATGGTCCCGCCTCTCACGAGGCGGGCTACATCAAGCAATGGCACTCAACCCAATGGCAGTCACAGCAAGTGTGGCGTCGCTTACAAATCGAACGACGCGCTCAGGATGAACTGGCGCGGATTGATGATGCGGTAGGCGAAGGGCTGGCCATCGGGGTTTACGCCCACGGCCTGTAGGCGGCCGTCTTCGAGCACGTCGCGGATGTTCAGCTGCGCTTTTGCCCGGATTTTATCGCCCCAGAACCTGAACTTGTAGCCGGCAGACAGATCGAAGTAGGCGCGGGGCTTGTCCCAGTAGGGTTTGTTGTTGTCGAGGAAGAGGACGGTGCCGGCGTAGGGGCCGGTTTTCTCGGCCGGTGCGGCGCCGAAGCCAATCGAGGCTTTGCTTTCCCAGCGGAACGCCCCGCCCACATTGAAGTTTTTCAGCCGACCTTCGGTGAAATCGTAATTCGTGAGACCCGTGACGCGGTATTCGCGCAGCTGGGAGCGCGGGCGGCCGGCGTTCGTGGCGGCGGCCCAGTAGGGGCCGAACTGTTCGCCGATCCAACGGGTTTCAGGAGTTTGAGTGGTGTTCGGCGGCAGGGATGTCCACCAAGTCGGACCCCTACCATCGCCGGGGACGATATCGCTGCGCACCGTGGTCCACACCGGGAGGCGAGCCTGCCACCAGTCGTAGATTTCGGGTGAGACGCGATCGTCTTGGGCGGTGGTTTGTGAGCCAGTGAACTTCAGGCGCCAGTTGCGGGTGGGATTGTAGGTGGCTTCAAACTCGAATCCTTTGGACGACACGTCGGTGGTGCCGACGGTTTGAGGTTGGCTGGGTCCGGAGAACATCAAACGGGTGAGCCACTCTTCGTTCTTAGATTTGTCGCTGCCGTAGGGAGCCATGAGTGACGCGACGAGAGGGAAAATCTGGGCGTCGGTGGGATTGGCGATGCCTTGCGCGATCAACCGACCACGGGCGATATTGGTCGTGAAAAAACGAAACGAAGGTTGCTGGATATTATTGGATCCGTCGGGCCGACCTTCCATGTCGAGGTAGCGATTACCGAGCGTGCCGACTTCGCTGCCGCGCGAGTTGAGTTCCTTGGTCTGGAAACGGTTGATCCGGACGTTGAGCTTGCCCTCGAGGGCCGAGACGCTGACGCCCCATTCGGTGGCGAAGCCGCGTGGATTTGGAACATTGCCGAGGCCGACGGATTGCCGGACGACTTGCGGCGCAAAGCTGTCGGACTTGTTGAAGTGGAGGTTAAGCCACTTGGTGGTCTTCAAGACGGCACCGTAGGTTTTGGTGTCGCCGTTTTGTTCCACCCAGCCGGGAAGGTTAATCACGGTGCCTGACGGCGAGACGAAGCCTTGAACGGGGCCGAAGATGTTGGTGTTGGAGAGATCGGCGAGGCCGGTGGCGCTGTTGACGAAGGCGCCCGCACCGGTGCGGAAGCGTTGCCGGTCGCGGCGGAAACCGACGGTCGTCACGAGACGATCATTGAAGAAAAAGCTTTGGGCCGTGGCGTTGATCGTGCGGGTTTCGGTGCGCTGGCGGGCGCCTTGGCCGTTGTTGAGTTGCGTGCTCACGGTAACGGGTTCTTTCACCCAGACGCCGTTGCGGTTGTCGAACCACGTGAGCGGGTAGGTGCCGTCGAGATTCTTCAGAAAGGTGGGACCGCGGTCCACGTTTTGGCCGACGTTGTCGCCGAGAAAATACCGTTGGGCGATGCCCTGGGTGTTAATGCGATTGGTGGGAGTGATCCAAAGATGATCGGAGGTCACGCGTTGGGCCGACTGGTAGCCCGTGCTGTCGCTGCGGTCCACCTCGGCATGGGAGCCGAAGCGTTGCTGGCCGATCCAAGAGAGCCAACGAGGCAGGTTGTTGGGGGTGTATTGGTAGGCGAGATCAGCCGACTGGATGTCGATCGTCTGGGGACGGCGGGTGCTGCTGGGCGACGTGGCCTGAATGTAAGGGCGCTTGAAGTAGGGGTTGGGGCTACCATCGAGACTCTTCTCGTTCACATCGACGTAGATGACGGATTCAAGATTATCGATCGCACCGTAGACGTTGCTTTCAAATTTTTGGGCGAACGCGCCGGCTTTGAGGGCGATCAAGTGGCTGCGGTTGTTGAAGACCACCTGTTCGATTTCGGCGCTGTAGGTCTCGGCTTTGTCGGCGCCATTGTTGGGGGCGACGATGTTGATCGAAGACCAGTCGTAGATGGATTTATCGTTGGTGCCGGGGATAAGATACAAGGGCAGACCGGTCGGCCCGAGGATGTCGCGGTTGCGTTGGATCGTGGTGCCGCTCTGCAGATAGCGCAGGGTGCTATTGCCTCCGGTAAACGGGTTCGTGGGATTGCCGGTGGTGACGGCGTTGTTGGTGCGTTGGACGGAAAAATTCTGGATGCTGGTGTTGTCGATGTAGACACCCGGCCGGGAGTAGATGCCGTTGTAGCCGCCGATAAGGCCGAAGGGTAGCAGGGCATCGTTGGTGATGGCGGCGGTCTTGGTGCCGTTGGCGAACGTGGCGATCTGAGTGGTCGGATCCCAAGTCGGGCTGCCTTGGACTTTCCACTCGGTGGTCGTATCGCGTGGGGTGATTGAGTTGGGCCGACGGTAGTCGTTTTTGTAGGCCTCGGCAGTAAGTCGGATTTGAGTGTTTTTGAAGGGACGCGCGAGGATCGTGCCGAACTCACGGTGGATGCGTTCGGAAGCTGGCTGGCGGGTGAAGCCTTTGCTCTCTTGGACGGCGGCCACGCGGAGGGCGAGTTTCCCGCGCACGATGGGTTGATTGAAGTTGAGGCTCTCGCGGTGGCCGCCCCAATCATCAAACCGAAGGGTGGCGCTGGCGGTGACGCGTTCGGGGTTGGCCTGGGTGGGAACGACGTTGACGGTGCCGGAGGCCGCACCGAGACCAAACAGATTGGAGTTGGGCCCGCGGGAAATTTCGATCGCCGCTACGTTGTAGAGGTCGAACGGGATGGAGTTGTTGGTCCGGAAATTACCGAAGGCGGTGTTGGCCCCGCCCGCGCTTTGACCGGCGGTGCTGATGCCCCGGATGCGGTTCGACTGTTGGGGATTCGACTGCACCTGGTCGTTGACGCCGCCGGAGCGATTGCGGTTGAAGGTCGTGAAATTATCGGTGCCCTCGGTGCTGGCCTCGTAGCGGAAGACGTCGTTGATATCGAGGACGGCGGTATCGAGCATCTGCTGCTTCGTGACGACGGTGATCGAAGCGCCGAGGTCCTCGAGTTTCGAGTTGAGGCGCGTGCCGGAGAGCGTGTTGAGCGCCTGGTAGCCGCGATCGGTGTCGGCCGCGACCTGGAAGGGCGAGAGCTGCACGACTTCTGCGCTGCCCGTCGCACCCGCGCTGTTCGTCACGGGGATGGTCGCGGGCCGCGCGGCAGGCGCGTTGGCGGGCGGTGGTGTGGCCTGCTGCGCCTGGACCGAAGCGAGGAGACCGGCGGCACTCGTGACGAGCGTCAGCCAGGAAAAGCAGGAACGAGCTTGGGTTTGCATGGGGTTCAAGGGTTGGAGTCGGCCAGGGTCAACGGGGCGACAGGGTTGCTGCGCCCGCTGGGTTGGAGGGGCCGGCCGCAGCCTAACAGGTCGCATTACAGATAGACAGAGGTGAGCCGGTCAACCTTCATACAAATACGAGCAGCAGGTTTTTGCGTGTCGCTGGTGGACGCGCCGGCGAGGAGGCCCCCGCATTATGCGAAATCGCGCATCTCCACCTTTCTGCCCGCGGGCTTTACAGTGCTGCTCGCCCGGGTAGTCCTCCTGTCATGCTCCGCTACCTCGGCGCTGGCCCCCGCCGATTCGGCCTGTATCCGCTCAAGCCGGCTCCCCGACTCAACTGGGAATTCTTCGCCGTAGTGAGCGGGCTCTGCGCGCCGTTGTCCGAGACCAAGGCCTCGCCGCAATTGGTGCGCCAGACTCTCTGGGTATCGCCGCCGTGGAGCCCGCATTCCTGGGCGGGCAAAGGCCGACAACGCGCGGATGTGGCGGTTTTCCACTTTGGCTCCGTGCCAGCCGCGCTGGAAACCGTCGTGCGCGAACGCGGCCAGCTCTCGGTCGCGTTGAGCGCCGCCGAATGCCGGCGGCTGACTTCGCTGGCCCGCGAGCTCCTGCCGGATTTCCAGCAGCCGAACCCGTGCAGCAATCTCGTCTTCCAGTCCGCGCTCATCGAGCTGACGCTCCTCGTCCTGCGCAAACTTCCGCAGGGAAAACCGTCGCCGCTCAAAGATCACGCCGCCCGCACGGTTGAAAATGCCACGCTCTGGTTTGCGGAGCACGTGCGCGCCAACCCCACCATCGACGAAGTCGCACGCGAGTTACACGTCTCGCCGAGCACCCTGCGCCGTTTTTTTCGCAAGGTGCTGCGCGAGCGCCCTGCGCGGGTTTTCGGCCGGCTCCAGATCGAGCAGGGCATGCGGCTGATGACCGAAACGAAACTCAAACTCGACACCATCGCGCAGGAATGCGGCTTCACCAGCACGAGCGATTTCTGCCGCGCGTTCAAAGCCGTGACAAAGGTCACGCCGACCCACTGGCGCCGGACGATTCTCGGGCCGCCACTTGCCGCGGGCACGACCCTTCGGTAACGATGCCCCGACTTTTTTCCGCATAGCCACGCTTACCCATGAAAAAATTCCTGCGCACCACCCTCGCATTTGCGACCGTGTTATCGGCCCTCACTGCTCCCCTCGGTGCAGCGACGCCCGCCACGCGGCCCGCTGCGGCGGGCGCATCGAGACCCAACATCATTTTCATCCTCGCCGACGATCTCGGCTACGGCGACCTCGGCTGCATGGGCGCGACCGACATCAAGACGCCGCACATCGATCGCCTCGCGAAGGAGGGCGTGAAGTTCTCCGATTTCTACAGTAACGCCCCGGTGTGCACGCCGACGCGCGCCGGCTTCATGACCGGTCGCTGGCAGCAACGCATCGGTCTCGAGTTCGCGTTCGGCTACATGGTCGAGCAGTCGCGCCGCGTAAACGGCGCCTGGGTGCCCGAGCCCGACATCCACGGCCTCGGCTTGCCGCTCGGCGAGACGACAATTGCCGATCGCCTGAAAAAAGCCGGCTACGCCACGGGTGCGTTTGGCAAATGGCACCTCGGTTACCGCGACGAATTCAACCCGACGAAACGGGGCTTCGACGAATATTTCGGCGAGCTGCTCGGCCACGCCGACTACTACCAGCACACCTACTACGACGGCACGCCGGCCCTGCGCGACGGACTGCAGCATGTGAAACGCGAGGGCTACTTCACCGATCTCGTCAACGAGCGCGCCGTGAAATTCGTGCGCGACCACGCCGCGCATCCATTTTTCCTCTACGTGCCGCATCTGGCGGTGCACGGCCCCTTTCAACCGCCGGACGCGCCCGCCACGCCGTTCGTCACCAAGGACACGATGCTTCACGGCAGCCGCGCCATCTACAAGGCGATGCTCGAACGCGTCGATCGCGGCGTGGGCGAGATCCTCGCGGAGCTCGATCGCCAGGGCATCGCCGAAAACACGCTCGTGGTTTTCTCGGCCGACAATGGCGGCGAGCGCTGGTCGAGCAACGGACCGCTCTTCCACCATAAAGCGACGCTCTGGGAGGGCGGCATCCGCGTGCCGTGCCTGATGCGCTGGCCCGCGAAGTTGCCGAAGGGAAAAGTCACCGGCCAGATGGGCATCACGATGGATCTGCACGCGACGTTCCTCGCGGCGGCCGGCGTCGCGCTGCCGCGGGAAAAACCGCTCGACGGCATCGATCTGCTGCCGCTGCTCACCGGCCAGCTGCAACGCGAGCGCACGTTTTTCTGGCGCATGGATCGCTCGAACCGCAAGCAGCGCGCGATCCGTGATGGCAAATGGAAATATCTCAACGACGGCAACACCATGGACCTCCTCTTCGACCTCGAAGCTGACATCGGCGAGCGCGTGAATGTCGGCTACCGCCACCCGGAGGTGCTCGCGCGACTGAAGGACAAACTCAAGGCGTGGGAAACGGAAATCGATGCGACCGAACGCGAGATCCTGGTGCGATGAGTAACCCGGGCGTCCCGCCTCGGCGAAATCCCGCCCGCTCACCCTCGTGGCTCGTGGAGTAGGCGCGAGGTTTGCGTCGCGCCCCCCAACCGAAGCGGGCTTGCGTTGACCACAATGCGCGACGTTCGTGGCGAGCGGCGCACGCGCGCCGTGCAGGCGCCCGACGCGCCGTGAGCGACGTCAGGATAGTTTCCCATGACCCTTACCCTTTCCAAACTGATCCGCCGTATCCACCTGTATCTGGCGCTGTTCCTTACACCGTGGATGGTGATCTATGCGCGGAGCGGACTCGTGCTGAACCACGGGCAGGCCGTGCGCGCTTTCTACGGCACCCGATTCGGCCAATTCGAAAAAATCGAAGAACGCCCCTACACGGCCACGTTTTCCGCGGAGGCCGACGCCCGCCTGATCGGCGCGCAAAT
>JANPIT010000105.1:0-3342 GCA_031425115.1 Opitutaceae bacterium
ACTTCTTCGAGGGTGCGGCTGTAGCCGTCCACGAGGCCGAAGCGCAGGGAGAGGACGCGGCGTTCGCGGTCGGTGAGGGAGTCAAGCACGTCGATGATCTTCTCGCGGAGGAGCGAGTAGGCGGTCATGTCGTAGGGATTCTCGGCGGATTTGTCCTCGATGAAATCGCCGAAAGAAGTGTCGTCGCCGTCGCCCACGGGACTTTGGAGCGAGATGGGCTGCTGGGCCATCTTCATGATCTGCTGCACGCGCTCGACGGGGAGGTTCATCTCGTCGGCAACTTCCTCGGGGGTGGGCTCGTGGCCGAATTCCTGGAGGAGCTGCTTCTGCACCTGCATGACCTTGTTCAAGGTCTCGATCATGTGCACCGGGATGCGGATGGTGCGGGCCTGGTCGGCGATCGAACGGGTGATGGCCTGGCGGATCCACCACGTCGCGTAGGTCGAGAATTTGTAGCCGCGGCGGTATTCGAATTTTTCGACCGCCTTCATCAGGCCCATGTTGCCCTCCTGAATCAGGTCGAGGAACGACAGGCCGCGGTTCGTGTATTTCTTCGCGATCGAGATCACGAGACGTAGATTGGCCTCCACCATCTCGGTCTTCGCTTTGTGCGCCTCGCGCACGTGCACGAAGGTTTGCGCGACCACTTTCTGGAGTTCTTCGCAAGGGATGCGCTGCGTCGCCTCAATCTGCTTGAGGCGGCTGTTGACCGACTTGGTGTCGATGGCGGCGTCTTTCTTCGATTTCGGGTGCTTGGAGCGCTCCAGCTGCTGGTGCAGCGATTCAATCTCCTCGAGGGTGGGGCGCAGGTTTTCGAGGTATTCCTCGTAGACCTTCAGCTTGAAATAAAATTTGCCGAAGTAGGACCGGAGGACGTTCTCACGCTTCCGGAATTTCGCGTGGACCTTCTTCTTCTCCGCTTCGCCCTTGGCCTTGAGATATTCTTCCCACGCTTCGGCGACGCCTGACTCCGAGTCCTGGGTGTTGTTGACCAGCTTCTCCAGGCCCTTGAAGTAGGCTTCACGGGACTCGATTTTCTTGTCGATGACGACGCGGTCGAAACGCTCCTCGCGGTTGAGCAGCTTGGCGCCCAGGCCGCCGATGTAGCCACCGATGGCCGCGGCTTGGAACAGCGCTTCCTGCGCCTTCAGCTCCGCGGTTTCGATGCGCTTGGAAATTTCCACTTCCTGCTCACGCGTCAGCAGCGGGACCTGGCCCATCTGCTTGAGATACATCCGAACGGGATCGTCCAGAATATCGTTCTGAGAAGTGCGGGACTCTTCCTCCTCCGCTTCCTCCATCCGCTGTTTGTAGTCTTCGACCTGATCGGGCTCGAGGATCTCGATTTCTAGATTCTGCAGGATCGAGAGGACGTTATCGATTTCCTCCTGGTTCTCGACCGACTCCGGCAGTGCCTCGTTGATGTCGTCGAACGTCAGATACCCCTGTTCTTTGGACAGTCGGATAAGATTGCGGATCTTATCGTTGATCCCGCCGGCCGGCATGTTCTCGGCTGCGGCCACCGCTCCTTCCGCGGTGCTGGGTGTGGTTTTGGCGAGGACGGCCTCGACGGCTTCGGATTGGGCAGAATCTGCGGATGCGGACTTAGGCTTGCGCGACATGAGTTAGAAAAGGGTCTCTATAAATACAGGAAATGCGGGAGTGAATTCAGGCGCGGCGCCAAAATGACTCACATCGCCGCCGCAAAAACGATCGGTGCGCGCAGCTGACGTTGCAATAAATCACGTTCCTTCAAGAGAGAAATTGGGTCAGATTCAATGTCCGCATGGGGGTTGGCCAAAGCAAGTTCTATTTGCCTCAGCCGCGGTTCGACCGAGCGGACTCGGAGTTGCCGAAGCCCTTCCTGCACCACCTTTACCGGGTCGTCGATGGTGGGCGCTTCAAACATCAAGTTCGCGACAAGTGTGCGTTCCTCCGGAGTTTCCAACAGACCATCGAGGTGGTCGCGGCCGGGCCATGAGTCCTGCTCGAACTCCGCGAGAAAGCGGTTGAGCAACGCGCCCGCGGTGTGCTGCAGATCAACCCAGGCGACATCATGGGGGAGCGCCTGGCTCAGCGGCTTGCCGAGTTTTTCAAAGTGGAGGAGTAGAAGCAGGAGGTGCCGTTCGGGCGTTTGAGCGGACTCAACTGCGGCAGCGGTTGGGTTCGCCGGTGGCGGAGCCTCGACGGCGGGCCGCGCTGCGGCTTGCCGATTCTGGCGCGTCGTGAACGCGGAAAAATCTTTCTGCGCCGCGAGCGGCGGCAGGCGGAGGTGCGTCGCCGTCTCGCCCACGAACTGGGCGCGCGTCATCTCACTCTCCGCCGAACTTATGATCTCGAACACGGCTTGTGCGGCACGGGAGCGCTGCTCCGCGGAGGCGGCTGCGGGATCGGGCAGGACCGCTTTGCAGGCAAACGCCATCGCGCTCTGGGCGCCTTGGCGGACTTCGTCGTAGCCCGCCAGACCGCGCTCCAAGAACAACAGGTCCGGGTCGAGCTTGTCCGCTCCCTGAAGCGTGAGAAACCGCACTTCGAGACCCGCCTTCAACGCCATCGGGAGGAAGCGCAGCGCAGCCTTTTGCCCCGCGGAGTCGCTGTCGAAGAAGCACTCGACGGTGGCATGATAACGCCGGAGCAGCACGAGCTGACTCTCCGTGATCGACGTGCCTTGCGGGGCGATCGCGGTCTTGAGACCGACGCTCCAGCAGCGCAGTGCATCGAGCTGGCCTTCCACGAGCACGAACGGTTTGCCTTCGCCCACCGCGGTGCGCGCGCGGTCCAGGTTGAAGAGCAAATTTCCCTTCGTGAAGATCGGCGTTTCCGGCGAGTTCACGTATTTCGCCTCCTTGGCCGGATCGTCGTCGGGCGTCTTCTCGGTTTGCCGCGCCGTGAATGCGACGACTCGCCCTTGATGATCGCGAATCGGGATCATCAGGCGGCCGCGGAAGCGGGGACGCAGTGAGCTGAGCGAAATCTGTGCGTCCTCGTAGATGAAAAATAGTCCGCAACGGCGCAGCGCTTCCTCGGAAAACTTGCGCCGCATCAGGAGCGCGCCCAGCCCGCTGCCCGTTTCGTCGACTCCGCCGATCTTGAATTCGTCCGCGAGCTCCATCCCGAAGCGCCGCTTCTCCAGCCAATAGGTTTGGAAGAAGTTTCCCGTGGCGTCCTTCGCCTTGAACGCCTGATAAAAGTGCTCCGCGGCCGCGTCGTGCAGGTCGAAAATTTCCTGACGCAGCGAGCGCTCTTCGCGGCTCGGGCCGCCGGAGCCCTCCTCGTATTCGATCACGATGCCGAAGCGCTTGCCGAGCGCCTCGACCGCCTCGCTGAAATTGAGCTGCTCGG
>JANPIT010000106.1:0-2364 GCA_031425115.1 Opitutaceae bacterium
CCGTCGGCCTTCGCGCGGGCGAGAGAAACGGAATCGCGGAAGTAAACGAAACGGGCGCGCGAGAGGGTCGCCTTCTCCGGAATCCCGTAGAGCCCGTAGGTCACGCCGTAGATGCCGAAACCCCGGCCGGTGCGGCGCGCAAACGCCTCGGCGTGCGCCCAGGCGAGCGTCGCCGGGCCTGAGCCATGGAGGAAGAAATCTGCGCGGTCCATCGCCGCGAGGACCTCCTGGGCGGTGACCTCGCGGCGGGCGTCGAGTTTGCCCTCGACGATCGTGAGCCGCGGAAACCGCCGCAGCATCATCGAGCGCGCGGCGGCGGTGAGCGGATTGAAGAGCCACAGCGTGACCTCGGCGTCGGGAAGATGCTCCTCGATCACCGCGAGCGCGCCCGGCGTGTGCGCGATGTCGCCGATGTTCACGACCTGCCAGGCCGAGCAAAGCAGCAGACGCGGCGCGCGTCGCGCCTGCGCGGGGAGAGACGTTGAAATCGCGGCGACGAGTGAGGCGTGAAGAAAAGTGCGGCGTTTCATGCGATTGGCCCGTGATGAGAGTGGCAGCAGCAGACGGCGTGTTTACGAAAAGCGGTCATGGCAATCCCGCGGCGCCCGGAGTGGCGACGACGCGGAGGTGGGACGTTGTGGCGGCGGGCGCGTCGAGATGGATCACGATCCGGCGCAGGCCGGGATTGGCGGAGTCCCACGGGTGGCGGGGCTGGGAAACGTCTTCTACGTCGAGCCGCGCGGGAAGATTGGACGCGAAGCGGAGCCGGAGCGTCTCGCCGTTTTGGCGCAGCGTGGCGCCCCCGGCGTGCGGCGTCACCTCGGCGCGTGTGAGCCACTGCCACGTGACGTGGGTCGCAGCGGCGAGCGTCGTCCACTCATCCTCGATCGAGATCGAGCGATCGGCATGGAGCCGCACGCGGCGCTCCACCCGCGCAGCGCGATCGGAATAAAGCGACGTGAGATCGACGACGTTGCCGGACGCGCCGGCCTCCGGTGGCAGCACGCGAATCTCGCCGCGGCCGGCGATTCGCTGGCGCGTGCCGTCGAAGCGGAGCAGGTTGTGCCCCTCAGGGCCGACGCGGAAGGTGGTCCAACGCGAGCTGTCCTGCGCGTAGTTCCAGAGGTCGAGCTTGCCGGCGCGCATCTTGTCGTAGCTCTCGGTGCCGAGATCGAGTGCCCAGCGCACGCCCTCGGCTTCGAGGATGAAGCTGCCGATATCCATGTGCCCGTGCGAATGGTTCGGCGTGCCGCCCTTGATCGCGAGATAGGTCGCGCGCGGATCGCCCCACGCCGAGCGGAGCACGGCGAGCGGCAGCACACCCGACGCGCTCCAGTGCAACGGCGGCGGCGCGGCCGACGCTCGCAGCGCCGGATCCCACCAGAGCAGGCCGAACATCTGATGGCGGCTGACGGCGAGTCGCGCGCTCCGATCCGCGGCGGCGAGGCGGCGGAGTTTTTCCAACTCGTCGCGCGCGACCTGGCGATCGCGCAGCTCGCGCGCGAACCAGAGCATGATCGGTTCGTTGAGATGCTCGGCGTGGTAGTCGGAGAAATTGTAGTCGTCGCCGCTGGGCGCGACCATCTGGTTGTTGAACTCGGCGCTCGCGAGAAAGCCCGGCAGCCGATCGAGGCCGAACGTATTGCCGAGCGCGGAGCGCAACGCCTCGACGAGCAGGATGTGAAAACTCGTGCCGTAAATCCAATAGCTCGGCCCCTCGGGATAGGCGCCGTCGGGCGCATAGGCGGCGCCGGCTTTCGGCAGGAGGCGAATTGCGCGCTCGACGATGCGACGCGCGAGAGCGGGCTCGCGCTCGGCGATGGCGAGCGCACCGACGGTGAGGCCACCGTGGCAAACCTGGTTCCAGTTGAAGTCGCCATCGACCCAGCCGCCCTTGCCCTCTTCGACTTTCAGCGAGGGCAGGAGGGCGTGATTCACGATGCCGCGCGTGATCGTGTCGCGATCCTCGGGGCTGAGCTCATCGTGCAGCCAGTCGAGCCCGATGCCGGACGCCAGCGCAGCCTCCCCCACGCCGAGGAAATGGCCGGGACCCCAGTCCGGCAGCGCCGCCAGCCGCAGTAACTCGTGGCGGGCGCGGTCGAAGAAGCGGCGCTCGCCGGTGACGCGGAAACTGAAGGCGAGAAACAGCACGCGCGTCTGCACCTCGCGCATAATGCCGAGACGGATACCGGAGGTTGGGTAAACGAGCTCGCGGCCATCGAGAGCCTTCTCGGTCTCAGCGGCAACGATCGTGCGCATCTGTTGCGAGACCGGATCGGTCTGGCGGCTCACCGCGGCGAAACGCGGCGCGTCGGCGTAGAGCCGCGGATGCGGCGGAAGTCGCCGGAAGCTGTCCGCGTCCGG
>JANPIT010000107.1:0-2754 GCA_031425115.1 Opitutaceae bacterium
CCTCCACTCATGCTTCCGAAATGGAGGGCGGCGCTTTGTCGCCGCCGTCGCGGTGCACCTGCCCAACCGCCACCGGTTCCCACCGCCGCTTCCGCTGCCCACCCGCGCCTGGATGCGGTTCCGCTGGCCGTCGGTCTCCCTTCCGACCGTGGCGGCGGAGCCGCTCTAGGTATTTCGTGGTTCACCCCGATTGCATCGTCACGGCCGCGCCGTAACGACGGTGAATAACCGGTGAACCAGATTATCCCCAACTTATTCACCGGTTCGGATTGTGAAGAAGTTGTTGAGAACAAAAGCTTCAAACGTCGCGCGGGATAAGCACTGTCGAACTCGTTCCTTGATAGAACAGTCGCAGCGCGGCGGCCGGAAGTAAGTCGACGCGAGCACGACTGGGATAAGCCCGGGCGACCGGGGAAAGGTTGGTGGCAGCTGGTGCCGCCCTCCCCTCCAAACCGCGCAAGCGGAATGCGAGGCATATATCACCAGTTCCTCTGGCCGGAGTCGTATCCGGTCAGTTTTATACGAATCAGGAACTGAGCGGCGAGGCGTGATTAGAAACCACGTTAAGCCGAGTCAGGCCCACAGGGTGTTTCGACCTGTGCGCCGACGCAGTTACCCCAGAGGGTTTTGGTTGCTACTGCGCAGACCAGAACGCAGTCGCGCTTCCCGGCGGGACGACCCCGCCAAAAGGCCCCACTCGAAGCTCGAGCGGGGCGCGTAACGGAAGCGAGACAGCGGGGAGCGAGCGGACCTAGGCAAAGTCCGTGAACCTCCTCAAATGGGGCGGCGTGAAAAAGCACGTCACCCCGCTGCAAAAGCGAAAGCAACCTGAGAGATAAGAGGTCAGACCCGTAACGCGGGGCCAACGATCGGCCAAAAGCCGGTGCCGTCCCCGCGATAAAGGTGACAGACGCGAGAACGAAAGTTGCAGGCGTGTCAGCACCACGTCCGGCGCGCCGCTCCCGGCAGGGAGCGTCCGAACCGGGCGCAGAGGCCTCACTCGATAAATCCCGACCGGTAACGGTCAGGACGGTCCCGCCATGAGACCGAAACATCCGCGTGCCGCGGAGAGTGGCGTCGGGAAGCACATCGCCCGCGAAAGCGAGCGCGTCCAAGCGTGTGCCGCCGGGAAAGAGCGTGTGACGAACGCCCACCCCCACAAATTGGCCTCGGAAGCTTAAAAAACTTCCGGGGCCTTTTTTGTGTCCGGAATAATCCGCCGCCGCAGCGTCGGGCATTGAGCGACCGCTGTTGCCCCTTCAGCAATCGATCTTAATTCAACGCCACCGCCATTCCGAGCTCCCCTCTCGAGAGGGGTGGCCGCAGGCCGGGGTGTGTTCGTCCGAAAACCCCACGCCCTCCAATTCGCCACCCCGCCGGTGAACTGGGACGAACTCGCGCCGGGCCCGTTGGATTCTGCGGAATCGCCAACGCCACGTAGGTTGCGCGCTTACCGCGCAACGGATCGGTTCCAGGTATCCGATCGTCCGCAATCCCCAATCCGCGATCCACAATCCACAATCCCCAATCCGCAATTTCTTGGTCGCCGCGCTTCCGCTGCCACTCACAGTTCTCCGTCATGAATCCAGCCCGCCCCCTCGCGATCATTGCGATCCTCCGGGTCTTATCCGCTTCGCTGATCGGCGCCGATACCCCACCCAACCCCATGCCGGCCCCGGCCCCTTCCACCACGGCCCCCGCCTCCGGAGCTGCGACCACTGGGCGCGCCGCCATTCGACTGTGGGACGGCGAAGCGCCCGGTGCCCAGGGGCAGCGTCCCGTGGATATCCCGACGCTCACCGCCTATCTGCCCGATCCCGCCAAACGCAACGGCGCGTCGGTCGTCGTTCTTCCCGGCGGCGGCTATGCCGGACTCGCCGCCCATGAAGGCGCTGGTTACGCCGAGTGGCTCGCCGCCAACGGGGTCACCGCCTACGTCCTGAAATATCGACTCGGCTCGAGCGGCTACCGCCATCCGATCATGCTCAACGACGCCGCACGCGCCCTGCGCATGGTGCGTCACTTCGCGAAGCGGGACGGTCTCGACCCGACGCGCGTCGGCATCATCGGGTCGTCGGCCGGCGGCCATCTCGCCTCCACGTTGATCACACACTTCGATGCCGGTAATGCCGACGCCGCTGACATGGCGGATCGCGAAAGTTCGCGCCCCGACGTCGCCATTCTCTGCTATCCCGTGATTTCACTCGGCGAATTCGCCCATGCGGGCTCGCGTCGCCAACTTCTCGGCGAAAATCCCGCGCCGGAACTTTTGAAAAACCTCTCAAACGAGCTGCAAGTCACCGCCACGACCACGCCCACGTTCATCTGGCACACCGTCGAAGACAAAGCAGTCCCCGTCGAAAACGCGCTCATGTTTGCGTCCGCTCTCCGCCGCGCCGGCGTGCCCTTCTCGCTGCACATCTACGAAAAAGGTGGGCACGGCTTGGGACTCGGCCGTGCCGGCGCCCCCGCCCCGCCCTGGGCCGACCAGTGCCTGTATTGGCTGCGCGAACGGAAGTTCATCCCGTAGGTTGCGACCTCGCGTCGCAACGGTTCGAACGCATGCGACCAAAAATATGTGACGTATGGCGTGTGACGTGTGCCATGCCCCAAACGCACAAGCACCCTTCCGAGGCTCGAACTCGTCACATGTCACTCGCCACTCGTCACACCGCTCGTCATTGGCTGCGCGAACGGAAGTTCATCCCGTAGGTTGCGACCTCGCGTCGCAACGGTTCGAACGCATGCGACCAA
>JANPIT010000108.1:0-7090 GCA_031425115.1 Opitutaceae bacterium
CTCGCGCGATCTTTCGCTAAGCAAAGAGCAGATGAGCGTCGTGTTCAGCTCGTTTGCGTTGGCGTATGCGCTGTTTGAAGTGCCGACCGCGTGGTGGGCCGATCGGCAGGGCACGCGGGGAGTGCTGACCCGGATCGTGCTATGGTGGTCAGCGCTTACGATGATGACCGCCGGAGCGTTTAGTTACGTCTCGATGGTGGTGATACGTTTTCTCTTCGGGGCGGGGGAGGCCGGCGCCTGGCCGTGTGTCGCGCGCACGTTCTCAAAATGGATTCCACCGCTGGAACGCGGACGCGTGCAGGGCATCTTCTTTGCGGGCGCGCATCTGGCCGGCGGTCTCACGCCGATCATCGCCGCGACGTTGAACGGGCTGATCGGCTGGCGCTGGGTCTTCGTCGTCTTCGGGGCGATCGGAGTGGGGTGGGTGATCGTCTGGCACCGCTGGTTTCGCGATGAACCAGCCCAGCACCCCGAGGTAAACGCGGCGGAATGCGACCTGATCACCGCGGGCCGGACGACGGTGGGATCGCAACACGAGGGCTGGCCTTATTGGAAGCGGTTGCTGGCGCACCGCAACACCCTCCCGCTGTGCATCGGCTACATTCCGAACAGCACGGTGTTTTATTTCTGCATCACCTGGCTTCCGACCTACCTCGAAGAGAAACACAAATTCACCGCTGTCTCGCTCGGTTTGTTTTCGGGTCTGCCGTTGATCACCGCGGTCATCGGCGATTTGTTTGGCGGCGCGGCGACGGATTGGGCGACCCGGCGCTTCGGCTTGCGTTTTGGTCGGGCGGGCGTGGCTGGGCTGGGAAATCTTTTTGCGGCTTTCGCCATGATCGGCGCGGCGTTCGCGCCTCATCCGGTGGTTGCGATCTGCCTCATCTCGCTGGCCGTGACGGCCGCGATGTTCACGTTGGGAGCGACGTGGTCGACGTGTCAGGACATCGGGGGAGCGCACGTGGGCGTGGTCAGCGCCGCGATGAACACGGCTGGTCAAATCGGCGCGATCGGCGGCCCGCCGATGGTCACGTATCTCCTCGCGCGATACGGCGATTGGAACGCACCCATCTTCGCGATCGGTGGGATCTTCCTTGTGGGCGCCGCCTGTTGGTTTCTGATCGATCCGCGCGACCGCGTCTTCGACTGATCGTGGCGCCGCGGGTAGGTGACGCGGGAATTTTTCTTGTCCGCTCCTGCGCGATTGAGTTTCGTCCGCGTGCTGCCCGGTGACTTCGTCGCCGTTCCCGTTAGTCCTCCACCCAACACCCCTGCGCGAAGTCCGCGCCGTTCCGTGCACCCAGCACGGCGGTGCCTGGACTTTCGCCGTCCTGCGTCATGAAACTACGACCCCTGTCTCGCATTGTATCGTTCGCTCGCGCGCTGTGCGCGGTTGCGGGCTTTTTCAGTTTTGCCGCGCTCACCTTCGCGCAATCGGCGGCCACCGGCGTGATCGAGGGCCGTGTCTTCGACCCTGCTCGGAGCGGGTATCTTGAACGCGCCCGCGTGACCCTCGAGGGCACCGCGCAGGAGACGTTTACCGACGAGACCGGCCAATACCGTTTCACCAACGTCCCCGCCGGCACGGCGAACGTGAGGGTTTTCTTCACCGGGTTGGTGACGCAGACCAAGTCCGTCGCAGTCTCCGCCGGACAGACGGTGCAACACGATGTGACCATGTCGTCGGCGCTCACGCCGGCCCAGAAGGCGGGTGCGCCCGGGGACGCGACGGTAAAGCTGAGCGAATTTGTGGTCTCGACCTCGAAGGACATGGACGGCGCCGCCATCGCGATCAATGAACAGCGCTTCGCGCGCACCATCATGAACGTCGTCGCCGCCGATGAGTTCGGCACGGTCGTCGACGGCACGCCGGGCGAGGTCCTGAAATTCCTGCCGGGCATCACGCTCGATTACAGCGCCGGCGAGGCGCGCACCGTCTCGATGAATGGGGTGCCGTCTTCCAACGTCCCCATCACCGTCGGCGGCTTCGATCTCGCGAGCGCCGCGAGCAACGGCACGTCGCGCGTCACCAACCTCGACCAGTTTTCCGTTAACAGCATCTCGCGCATCGAAGTCCGCCACGCGCCCACCCCCGAGACGACCGGCTCCGCCCTCGCGGGCTCCGTCAACATGGTGCCGCGCTCCGCTTTCGAGCGCTCGCGCCCCAGCCACACCGCGAGCGTTTTTCTCACGCTCAAAGACGGCGATCGCAGTTTCCACAAGACCGGCGGCCCGCTCAACGAGCCGACCCGCAAGGTCACACCTGGCTTCAATTTCTCCTCGGTCGTCCCGGTGAACAAGAAATTCGGTTTCACTATTTCCGGCAACCACGTCGACCAATACAGCTACGAAGACGTCGCGGTGAACACGTGGCGCGGTAATGGCCAGGCCACCAACGTCGCCGCCACCGCCTTGAACGGCCTGCCCGACACCACGCCCGACAAGCCTTACCTCACCGACTTCGTCCTCCGCGACAGCACGCGTGGCAACCGGGCCGACTCCGCTGCGCTTACGATGGACTACAAACTCTCCCGCAACGACACCGTGTCATTCTCTTTGCAATACACGTGGATTGGCGTCGTGCACAACAGCCGCGCTCTTTCGTTCTTCGTCAACCGCGTGCAGCCCGGCGCCTGGGGCCCGACGTTCACCACGGGCACGCCGTATGTCGCGGGCGCGCCGACCTCCACCGGCACGATCACCCCCGGCGGCTTCGCCAACCCGGGCGGCTTCGGTGAAGTCCGCGTCAACGGCGGCGCGCAAACGTGGTTCGGCACCACGGTCACGCCCACCTTGGTGTGGCGTCACAACGGCCCGATTTGGAAAATGGACGCCGGCACGGGCTGGTCCCGCGCCAGCCTCCACACGCGCAACGTCGACAAGGGCTACTTCGGCGCAACCCAGGCCCGCCGCACCGGCGTCGCCGTCAGCTTTGCCGATATTTTTTATCTCCGGCCCAATACCATCACGGTCAAGGACGGCATGGGCCGGGACGTTGATCCGTATAATCTCAGCAACTACTCGCTCGATACGTCCAACAACGTCGTGCGCGATTCCTTCGACGTGCGGCGCAGCGCCAACGCCAGCCTCCGCCGCGACCTCATGGTGCGCGAGCTGCCCGTGTCCCTCAAAGTCGGCGTTGAGCTCAAAAGTTCCGAGCGCGATCTCCGCGCCACCACGGAGTCCTTCACCTTCGTGGGCAAGGATGGCATCAACAGCTTCGCCAACAACGCTCCGATCAACGGTGACGACAATGCGGGCATCGTGCTCGACGAGGAATTTTCCACGCGCGTCGGCGCCTACGGTTTTCCGAAAATCCAGTGGATCAGCAACGACGACTACTACGACATCTACAAAACCAACCCGGGGTATTTCACGTCCAACGCCAACACTACCTACGTCAACGGCATCAATGCCTCCAAGCGCGCGCAGGAAGTCATCTCGTCCGCTTACTTTCGCGGCGACATCGCATTTCTGAACAACCGGCTCCAGCTCGTCGGCGGCCTCCGCGCCGAGCAGACTGACATCTGGGGCGAGGGCCCGCTCAACAGCCCCTCCGGCAACTACCGGCGGGACGCCACCGGCGAGGTCATCCCCCGGCGCGACGCTGCTGGCAACATCGTGCGTAATGCCGCCGGCGTCGCGCAGCCCGATCTCATCGTCCCGACTACCGACGCCCTCGGTGTCTCCAAGCTCACGCGTATCGACCGCGGTCAGCTCACCCGGAAGCAATACCTCCGCCTCTTCCCCAATCTCAACGTCAGCTACAATATTCGCGAAAACTTCGTGGCGCGCGTCGCCTATTACCAATCGGTCGGCCGCCCCGATTTTGGCCAATACTCGAACGGCCTGACGCTGCCGGACACCGCCAACCTCCCGAGCAATAACAACGTGATCAGCGTGAACAATCCGACGATCAAGGCATGGAGCGCGGAGTCGTATAAGATGCGCCTCGAATATTATTACGAAGGCGTCGGCAATATTAACCTCGGAGCCTATCGACGTGAATTCACGAATTTCTTCGCCAGCACCCGCTTCCTTGTCACGCCCGAGTTCCTCTCCCTCTACAGCCTGGATCCCGACGAATACAGCGACTACGACGTGACGACGAACCACAACCTCACCGAAAAAGTGCGCATGAGCGGCGTCGATCTCGACTACAAGCGCGCGCTCACCTTTCTGCCGAACTGGGCCCGCGGCATGCAGGTGTATGCCAACGTCAGCGCGCAACGTGCGCCGGACGGAATCACGAGGAACTTCAGTTTTGTCCGGCGTAGCGGCAGTTGGGGCTTCAGCCTGACGCGCCCGAAGTTCGTCTATCGCATGAATTGGAACTATCGCGTGCCCCAGCGCCGCGGCCTCATTGGCGTCGGCCGCAGCATCGAGCCCAACACCTACAACTGGGGCTCGAAGCGCCTCTACCTCGATGTCACGCTCGACTATAATTTGAGCCGGCGGTTCACGCTCTTCGGCAGCATGCGCAACATCCACGACCAGACCGAGGACTCTAAAATCTACGGCCCCAACACGCCTGACTACGCCAAATTCCGGCAGCGCACCGGCTATGGCTCAGCGTGGACGTTTGGTCTGCGCGGGTCGATGTGAGAAACTGAAAGGCGTTAAGCGCGAAGACGCGAAGTTAGCCAAGAAACGCAAAGAGTCCCAGCGTGGATCTCTTTGCGTTGCTTCGCGCTCGTTGCGTCTTCGCGCTTTGAATCGAAAAGGCGCTAAGCGCAAAAACGCGAAGGAGCGCAATGACTCGCGAAGAACGGGATTCTTCGGGTTTTCTTGACGCCACCTTCGCGCCTCTTTGCGTCTTCGCGCTTTGACCGAGCTCTGCTCGCGGTCCGATGCGGACTACGCGAACAGCGCCTTCATCTCTTTCAGTATCCGCGGAACGGCGACGGCGGAGTCTTCGGCGGCCTCGTATTCCAGCGCGACCCAGCCTTGGTAGCCACCGTCCTTGAGGATCTGGGTGAAACGTTTGATATCCGCGTGCGTTTTCTTCTTCGTCGCGACGTCGTGCACCTCAACCTTGAACTGCACGTTCAGCGCGTAGGGCACGCACTCGGCGAAATCCTTGTAGGGATCGGCGGTGTGGAAATTGCCGGAGTCGAGGTTGATGCCGACCCACGGGCTGTTCACGGCCTTCACCATCGGGATGAGCGTGGCCGCACTGCCGATCGAGTCGTGATTCTCGAGTCCAAGGAAAATGCCCTTCTTGCCGGCGTAGTCCGCGCAAATTTTCAGGCAGTCGATGACCTGCTGGTCGGCGACCGCGCGGGTGAATTCTTTTGGTGCATCCCTCGGAATGTTGCCGGCGAACACCCGGATGTGCTGCGCGCCCATCAATAGCGCTTTATCGATCCACTTCTTGGTGGCGGCGATTTCCTCATCGAGCTTCGGGCCTTTCGGTAGGGAAAAATTATTTCCAATCGCGGTGCCGCTTACGGCGATGCCGCGCAGATACGCATGGCGGCGGAGCTTGATCATGTGCTCATCGCTCTCGTCGCCGAGGAAGTAGGTCGTGAGCTCGGCACCGTCGCAGCCCTGTGCTGCGCAATAGTCGATAAACTTGAACATGTCCGTGGCCTTGGTTGGCACCATCTTGGCGTTGGCCTTACCGCGCATCGTCGGGAAGTTCTCACGAAAGGAATAGGCCGCCAGACTGAGGAGAAGGCGCGGCTTGCCGGTGCGCTTGAACGGATTCGTCGAGGCCGCAGAGGTGGAGGCGGCGGCGGACGCGGCGAGGGGCGCGGCTGCGGCGGCGAGGCCGGCGGCAGCGGAGAGTTTGATGAAATCGCGACGGGTGACGGGGTTCATGTTGGGGAAGGGTTCGGTGAGGGGTGACGTGACGAAAGCGGAAGCGTGAGGCGCCGGGAAGGAATTTTGAAGACGGCCAAGACGGCAGGGGAATCTGGAACTCAGGAAATCAGGAAGAATGAAACAAGCACCATGGCACCCAATCCTAACGTTCCGTTCATGAGTTCCTGATTTCCAGATTAATCCTCCGGAGATCGACGGACTCATCTCCCCGCGGCGCGCAGCCAGCCCAGGTGCCGCTTTTTCAAGTCCGCGTAGATGTCGGGAAATTTGTCCGACACGTCATTCTTTTCGCCGAGATCGTCCTTGAGGTTGTAGAGCGCGAATTTGGTTTTCGCGGCTTCGGCGGCGGCTTCGTCGAAGCGGCCCCGGTGATTCGGGATTTCGCCCACGAGTTTCCAGTCGCCGTGCAGGGCGCCGCAATCGCCATAGAGATCCCAGAAGAGATAGCGATCGGGGAGCGGTAGCTTGGCGGCGGATTTGAGGTGTGGCAGCAACGTCACCCCGCGGAGTGGATGGCGGCCGTTCTTTTCCGGCACGGGAAGGCCCGCCGCATCGAGGATGGTCGCGAACACGTCGAAGTGCGCGGCGTCCGCCGCCGAGACGGTGCCGGCCGGAATCACGCCGGGCCACTGCATCATCGCCGGCACCCGGATGCCGCCTTCAAACGTCTCGCCCTTGCCGCCGCGCAGCGGGCCGTTGTTCGAGGGATAGGTGTGCAGGATTCCGCCGTTGTCGGAGTGCACGATGACGAGCGTGTTTTGGTCGAGTTCCAGCTCCCGCAGGGTGGCGAGGATGTCGCCGATCCGGCTGTCGGCGTGGCTCATCACGGCATTGTAGTCGCGGCGCGGCTGCGGCACGCCGCGTTTCTCGTAAAACTCAAGCCACTCCGGCTTGGCCGAATCCTTTTCGGCGCTTTCGCGACGGAGCGGGCCGTGCACGGCATTGAAGGGCACGTAACAGAAAAACGGATTCGCGCGGTTCGCCTTGATGAATGCGATCGCGCGATCGGCGAAGAGATCGGTGGTGTAGGGCGGATCGGGATTCGTGAGCGGCTTGCCGTTGTGCAGGACGCGGGAATTGCCGGCGAGGAGGTAGGGGTGCGCTCCGCCCAGGAAACCAACAAACTCGTCGAACCCGCGCGCGTTGGGCACGTTCTTCGGATCCGCGCCGAGGTGCCATTTGCCGAACATGCCCGTGGCGTAGCCGGCGGCCTTCAAGTATTGCGGCAGTAGGGTGAATTCGTCGGGGATGCGCCGCTCGCGGT
>JANPIT010000109.1:0-1760 GCA_031425115.1 Opitutaceae bacterium
CCGAGCAGCGTGCGCTCGGAGGGTGTCAAGGTGCCTGCGGCGCTCTTCGCCTGGGCGAAAAAGCCTGCTGCCGCATCGGCCCGCCCCGCCCGCCGCGCGATCTCGCCGGCGTGCAGAAAAAGGCGCGCATCACGCGTCTGCTCCGCGAGGGCCAACTGCATCGCCTTATCGGCAGCGGGAATATCACCGTGCCGCGCGAGGGCCCACGCCAGGGCATCCTGGGTAAATGCATCCTGCCGCTGAGTGAGTTCTTCGCGCGCCAGCCGGACGGCGGTCGCGGTGTTTTCCGCGCGGGTCGCCAGCCAGAGCGCAAAGGTGCGGGGATCGTTCATCGCACCGCGCGCCCGCAATGCCGCCTCCACTTTCTCGGCCGCGGCTGGGTTTTCCGCCGCACGCAACGCGTCGGCGAGCCACCACTGGTATTCAGGAAGCGGATTCAGTGTGGCCGCACGTTGCAGCGACTCGACTGCGGCCGAAATCTGTCCCAGCGAAACCAGTGCACGTCCGCGAGCCAGTAAGGCCGGCGCGAAGTCGGCGGCGCGGCCGCACGCGTCATCCGCTAACGCAAGGGCGCGCGTTGCATCCCCTGCCTGTAAATGGAAACCCGAGAGGCGCGTCACGATCCAGGCGCCTGCTTCGGCATCTCGCGCGCTGGTTGCTCGCGCGGCCATGTCCATCGACACGATAGCCCCGGCCAAATCTCCCTTGAGCCAACGCACATGCGCGATGCGGGTGTAGGCCTCGGCACCTGGTTTCAAATCGCTCAAGCGTTGGAGCGCCACGATACCTTCCGCGAGGCGACCCTGCTCGACGAGCACGTCGCTGAGGAGCGCATAGGCCGCGGGCAACTCGTGCTGCACAATCACCGCCCGCGCCAATGCCTCGGCGTCGCGAAACCGGTGAAGATTGTGCAGCGCGTGGCCCCGCAACAGCTGCGCGGCCGCACTCACGCCGAACTGCGCCTCCATCACGAGCGACGTTTTTTCAGCGAGTTTGTAGAACCCCGCATCCAGCGTGACCCTGGCCTTCGCGATAAATGCCCAGCCAAGCTGCTCAAAGGCCTCCGCCTTGGCCGCGGGTTCGCCGGCCTTTTGCTGCCAGCGCGCAATTTCGACATCCTGTGCCGTCGCCCCGGTGTGCGGTGCCAGCACGATTTCACGGTCGAAATCCGCCGCAGTCAGAGTCAGCGCGAGACCAAGGCAAAGTCCGAGGGAACGAAAGGCGTGGGGTAACATCGCCTCTGTTTCGCGCGGTCTTGCAAAAAAGATGCGCTGAATCGTGCTAAAGTTGAGTTAGGGAACTTTTCTGCATCCAAGTCGCGGGTCTGCGCGTATCGCCGCGCCCACGAGGAAGGTTCGGCGGCTCAGGCGAACACGGTCCGCTCGAGCAACCAATACAGCCCGGCCATCGCGACTATCCCGCACAAAATCGGCACGCCGCGACGCACAAAGGCGTCGCGCTTCCGCAGCCACCATACGATCGGCAGCACCGCCGCAGCCACGACAATTTGGCCAAGCTCCACCCCGAGGTTAAACGTGAGCAGCGGCAGCGCGATACCCTCCGAGCCCCGCCCCAGTCCGAGGTCACGCAGCACGCTCGCGAAGCCGAACCCGTGGAGCAGGCCAAAGAGAAACGTAAGCGCCCAGCGCCCGCGCGGCTCCTCGCCGCGGCGCCAAAGGTTTTCCACCCCCACAAAAATAATCGACGCCGCGATCGCCGGCTCAATCAGCCGCGCCGGCAACTTCACGATCTCAAAGGTG
>JANPIT010000110.1:0-1842 GCA_031425115.1 Opitutaceae bacterium
GAATGCATCGAAGTAGGTGATCGGTTGTCCATTCGTCCGCGTCGCTCGAATCCCCAGCAAAAACTTACCGAGCGTCCGGCCGCCCAACGTCCCTGCTACCAGCGTAAAATAAACGCCTGACCAACCGAAGGTCACGCCCAGCGCGCCAATAAAGCCGCGGGCTTGCCGCATCCAGGAACCACTCGACTCACGCAACTCGCGCACTTCCGTTTTCAGCGCTTCGACTTGGCGCTGCAGTCGCTCACTCGCATCGCGCACTTGGCCAGCCGTCGCTTCGGGCGCCACGTAGATCGACTCTTTCATCGCCGCGCTCGGCCCCCGGTCCAGAAACGCGTCGAGGCTCAGGCCACGGGAGCGCAGCGGCGAGAAGTGGCCGATCGCGAGCACGGCAAAGACCACGATCGTCACGCCGATGCCGCGGCACGCCCAGCGCACGAGCCGGAGCGGCACGGCCACCGAGGCCGCGTTGCCAAACAGCACGATGAGCATGACTCCGGTGCCCAGAGCGAGGCACGGACGGGAGAGCAGCGACAGTAATCCGATGGCACCGAGATCGATGAGCATTGCGGCCAGCCGTCGCCACGGTGACGCCAGCGTGCGCCCGACCACTTCCCGACCGACGGAAAGCGGCTCGGCCGTGACTTTGCGGCCGGGCGGCAGATGAGCGGGCGCTTCGGACATGCTGACAGCGAGTCATGGCCCGGGCCGGCCGCGCAAGCGTGGAGTCAGGACCAGACCTGCTGCGGTCGCTGCGCTTGACTCGCGAGTGGCGCTCTGAAACATCGACCTTTCACTCTTCCAAACACCATGGGCCAACAACTCAATAAGTATATCAAACGCAAACGTCGGGCCGCCTATTTGAAGCGCAAGAAGGTCAAGGCTGCGACCGCCAAGAAGAAGTAACAGCTCACGGCCCAAGGGTTCACGTCTCTCCGCGGCCCCGATGATTCGGGGCCGTTTTGCTTTTTTACGGATCAAACTCACCCTGCCGCCCGTCAATTTTTCGCATGATCAAAGTCAGTCTCATCTCTCTCGGTTGCGCCAAGAATCTCGTCGATAGCGAGATCATGGTGGGTCATCTGCACCAGGCGGGGATGACGGTAATACCCGAGGCGGAGAACGCCGATGTCGTGATCGTGAACACGTGTTCGTTCATCGACTCCTCGAAGGAAGAATCGATCGGCCACATCCTCGAAGTGCACCAGCAGCGCGGGATGACGAAGCGGCGGAAGAATCAGAAACTGATCGTGGCGGGCTGCATGTCGCAGCGTTTCTCCAAGAACCTGAGTTCAGAGCTGCACGACGAGGTGGATGCGTTCATCGGCCTCGATCAGGTCACGAAAGTTGGCCCGATCATCCAGGAAATTTTCGCGAAGGAACGCGGCCGAGAGGAAGCGCCGCCCGTGTTCATCGACGGGCGCTCCACCTATATCCCCGATTACGATACGCCGCGTTTTCGCCTTACGCCGAAGCATTTCGCCTACATCAAGATCGCCGAGGGCTGCAACCACCCGTGCACCTTCTGCATCATTCCGCAGATTCGTGGGCGCCACCGGAGCCGCACGGTTGAGAGCGTGGTCGCGGAAGCGCGCCAGCTGGTCAAAGAGGGCGTGAAGGAGATCAATCTGATTTCGCAGGACACGACGTTCTTCGGGATGGACACCTGGGAACAGCGGCCGAATCCGCGCACTCCCGTCGATTCGTCGCGCGGGACTGCTCTCACCACCCTCCTCCGGATGCTCAACGCCATCGAGGGCGATTTCTGGATTCGGCTCCTCTACACGCATCCCGCGCATTGGAGCGATGATCTCATTCAGACCATCGCAGAGTGCCCGAAGGTCG
>JANPIT010000111.1:0-5579 GCA_031425115.1 Opitutaceae bacterium
CCGCCATTGTCGAGTCGTCGGATGATGCGATCATCAGCACGGATCTCACGGGCGTGATCTCCAGTTGGAATTCCGGCGCGGAGCGTATTTTCGGATACACCGCGCAGGAAATTGTGGGCCGCCCCATGACGACGCTCATCCCGCCGGAGCGGTGGGATGAGGAGCCACGCATCCTGCGACGGATCAGCGCGGGGGAGAAACTCGAGCATTACGAGACGGTGCGGCGGCGCAAAGACGGCACACTGGTGTCGATTTCCCTCAGTGTTTCGCCGGTGCGCGAGCGCACGGGAGCGATCATCGGCGCATCGAAGATCGCGCGCGACGTGACACAGCGTGTGCGGGCTGGGGAGCAGCAGCAGGCGCTCTACGAACTGGTCGCGACGGTTAACCGGGCCGATGCGCTACCTGAAATTTTCGCGGCGGCGTTGACCGCGATGGGGCGCAGCCAAGGCACGGAGCGCGCGGCGATCCTTTTGACGGACGCGAAGGGCGTCATGCGCTTCCAGGCATCACGCGGACTTTCCGCCGCCTACTGTCGGGCGGTGGAAGGCCATTCGCCGTGGCGCAATGACGACCCCAATCCGCGTCCCGTGTGGATGGAAGATGTGGCGAAAGCGGAACTCACGCCGGAACTGAGGGCGGCGGTCGAATGCGAAGGGATCCGGGCCCTGGCGTTTGTGCCGCTGACCTATGGGCAGCGGCTGCTCGGCAAGTTCATGATTTACCACTCGGTGCCCCACGTATTCACGAGCGAGGCGATGCTGCCGGTCGAGACGATCGCGAGCCAGGTGGCTTTCGCGATCGAGCGGCGCAGGAGTGCCGACGCGCTCGAGGCTTTGGTGGACGAACGGACGTTGTCGTTGCGGCAAGCGGTCGCGCAGATGGAGGAGTTCTCCTACAGCGTGTCGCACGATCTGCGCGCGCCGGTGCGGGCGATGCGCGGCTTTGCCGAAATTATCCAGCAGGACCACTCCGATGGACTCACTGGAACGGGCCGCGACCTGCTCGCCCGCATCGTGCGGAACAGTGAGCGGATGGACCGGTTGATTCAGGATCTTCTCACTTACACGCGCATCAGTCGGCGCGAGATCAAGCTCGAGCCGGTCTCGATCGAGAAACTGCTCGGGGAAGTGGTGCAGCAATACCCCGATCTGCGGCCCGAGCGTGCCGACATCGAAGTGCAGGGGCCGCTGCCGGAGGTGCTCGCGCACGAGCCCTCGCTCACCCAAGTCGTGTCGAATTTGTTGAGCAACGCGGTGAAGTTCGTCTCGCCCGAGGCGCGTCCACGGGTGCGGATCAGCTTTGATCGCCGCGCGTCGCAGGCGCGGGTTTCGTTTCAAGACAACGGCATCGGGATCAAGCCGGAACACCAGAAGCGGCTCTTCGCGATGTTCGAGCGGGTGCATCCGGATAAGCACTACGAAGGCACCGGTATCGGCCTCGCGATTGTGCGCAAGGCGATTGAGCGCATGAACGGCGCGGTGGGCGTGGAGTCCGACGGCGTGACCGGAAGTAAATTCTGGTTCGAGCTGCCGCTGGCCGTGAAGTCACGCGAGGAGTAGCCCGACGGCTGAGGACTTTGGCGCAGCAGCGCCCGTCGGGCACCGGACCGGTGCGGGGTCCATGGTCTTTTGGTTTGGCTGCGTAACTGTAGGCCAGTCCGCTTGCGGACGCGGTTTGGCGCGCGCAAGCGCGCTGACCTACGGTTCAGGTCCTTGTATAGCCAAAACAAAAGACCATGGTGCGGGATGGTGCGGGGTCATGGGTATTCGGCGGTTCTGACCGCCCGCCCGGAGGTCAGGCCCTATCGGCGGAATCTGGCGGAGGCGCCGCGCGCGTGTTCACGTCGACGGCGCGTTTCGTTCAGAGCTCGCGCGCGTGCAGATTCATAAACGTGCCGGCGTGCGCACCGGCGACGAGACCGAGCGAGCTGCGAGCGGGGGCGTTGGCGGGGAGGGCGATCTCCGTCGCGGGTTGGCCTTCGCGCCGGACGAGCAGGCGGCGATCTTGGACCGTGACGATGAAGCGGGCGAATTTGCCCGCTTCGCCGCCGGTGAGGGCGACGGTCGCGCCGCGAAATAACAGCGATGCACCCGGGGGGGGCGACTCGGGAGTCGCGGCTTTCGGCGCCTGATAATCGATCACGAACTCGGCGGCGCCAAATTCGGCGGCGGTCCACAACGTCGCTGCGGCATCGGCCGCGCTGGCCTTGAGCGCTAGTCGCTCCAGGGCGACTTCCCAGCGCGGCGAAGTGGCGGCGTTGGTTTTCCAGCCGCGGAGGTCGAGGCCGTTGAAGAGAGAGCGCCAGCCCGGATCGAGGGGCGCACTGACGTCGGGGCCGGCGCCCGTGGAGGGCAGTTCTTTGATGCGAAGATTGCGGAATTCGACGGGCGCGCCCTCGGATTCGAGGCCGAGGTAGCCTTTCCGGTAATTGCAGTCGTCGCCGCCACTGACCTGCTTGCCGTTCACGTGCAGCCGGATTTTGCCGTCGTTGGCCTCGACGCGGTAATGATTCCATTCGGGCGAAGGCTTGCTGCGATCCTCGGTGGGCGCGCTGCGGTTGCCGTTAATGCGGCCGATGGGTTTCATCTTCGCGCCCTGGATTGCGAAGACGTCGCCATGGGTGGTGAAGAATGTGCCCTTCTTGCCGGTGCGTTTCTCGTAGAGCGCGTGATAGCCGTCATCGAGCGCCTGGATCTCGATGGCGCGGAGAAACGGGACGCCGACGGGATTAATCGCGGACGCCCAAGCGAACATGCCGGAGTTGCCACCGCTCGTGAGGTGGCGCCATTCGAACTCGAGGACAAAATTCTCGTATTGCCGCTCGGTGCGGAGCGCGCCGATCGGTTTGCCGGTGCAGACGATCTTGCCATCGGCGACGGACCACGTCTCGGGCGCGCAGTTGACGTTTTTCCAACCGGTGAGATCGCGGCCGTTGAAGAGCGACACGAAACCCTCGGCGTCGGCCTTGGGCGCGGCGGCGGGTTGCGCGGGCGAGAGGGCGACGCAGACGATGCAGAGCAACGCGAGGGGCAGCGGGAGCTTCATGGCGCGAGCAAAGCGGCCGCGGCTGACTTGGCAAAAAATATCAAGCGCGGGCTGCGATGAATCTGCTCCGCCGTGCTGCGCTTGGAATCATGTGCGGGGAATTATCACGCCGCGAAGGGACAAGGCCCGAGATGATGAAGCAGGAAACCAAGAAACCAGGAATCGGAATGGATCCTGTTCTTGGTTTCCTGGCTTCCTGCTCAAGTTTGCGTTTTGCAGGGCGGGCGCTCGAGGTGCTCTCCTTTGAAAGAGCGGTGAATCCTCGTGGCGTCCTCTCCGCATTCGTGCGGGGGAGACGAAGCGCTTGATTGCGCTTGGTCAGTTTAGCCGAACTCGCCTGAGAGCCTGATGAACGGCATCAGGCTTTTTTCACGCGGGCCTCAGCGCGTGGTGCGCCGCTTCGCCATATCGCCGGCGGCTTTTTGGGCGCGGCCTTCCATGACGTCAGCAGCTCCCTTGGCTTTGAGGCGGGTGCTGCCCGTGAGTTTGCCCGCAGCAATTTTTACTTTGCCCTTGGCTTTCTTGGCGGTGCCTTCGATGCGGTCGTGAGTGCTTTTTTTGACGATGGCCATGACGAGTATGGGGTTGATTAATTTTTAGGAACTACGCTACGACGGACCAACGTTGCGCCGTGCAGTTCCCCCGCACCTACTTGCGACGTGCCGGAGTGCGCTGATTCATCTCGGTCGCGCGCAGGAAATCGAAATCGCAGCCCTGGTCCGCCTGCGTGACGTGCTCGAGAAAAAGTTTTCGGTAGCCGCGCACGGTGGTGGAGGTCGCAGGCGTATTCTTCTGCAACGCGGCGAGGCGCCGCGCGATTTCGGCGTCGGAGACGAGCAGGGAGATCGTGCGCTCGCGCACACTGAGTTTCACGCGATCGCCCGTGCGGGCGGCGGCGAGTGCGCCACCGATCGCGGCTTCCGGTATGACGTGGAGCACGATGGTGCCGGTCGCGGTGCCACTCATCCGACCGTCGGAGATGCGCACCATGTCTTTCACGCCCTGCTGGGCGAGCTTGCGCGGGATGGGAATGTAGCCGGCCTCGGGCATGCCGGGCGCGCCGATCGGGCCGATGTTTTTCAGGATGAGCACATCGTCGGCCGCCACGTCGAGCGACGGATCGTCGATGCGCTGCGCGAGGTCTTCGGCGTTTTCGAAAACCACGGCGCGGCCTTCGTGCTCGAGCAGCGCGGGAGTCGCGGCGGATTGCTTGATGATCGCGCCGCCGGGCGCGAGGTTGCCGCGGAGAAACGCGATGCTGCCCTCGGCGTAAACGGGATTGCTGCGGCTGCGCACAATTTGCTGCGGAAAGCCGGCGCCCGCGGCGTCGAGCTCGGTGCCGAGCGAACGGCCGGTGACGGTGAGCGCGTCGAGATGGAGCAGCGGACGCAATTCCCGGAGCACGGCGGGCAGGCCACCGGCGTGGTGAAAATCCTCCATGTAGCCGACGCCGGTGGGCTTCAGGTCGACGAGCACGGGGGTTTCGCGGCTGAGGGCATCAAAGGCATCGAAATCGATGGCGATCCCGAGCCGGCCCGCGATCGCGGTGAGGTGGACGATGCCGTTGGTGGAGCCACCGATCGCGAGCAGGATGCGCAGGGCGTTCTCGATCGCGGGCGGCGTGAGGATTTTTTCGGGCGTGAGTTTTTGCGCGATCATCGCGACCGCGGTCGCGCCGGTTTTTTCCGCGATGCGCATCCGGTCGGCGGTGACGGCGGGCGGTGAGGCGCTGCCGGGCAGAGCGATGCCCAGGGCCTCGGCGATGCAGGCCATGGTGCTCGCGGTGCCCATGACGGAGCAGGTGCCGACGCTGGCGACGAGTTCACCGCTCACCTCAGCGATCTCCGCCGCGTCCATCGCGCCGGCGCGGTAGTTGCCCCAGAAGCGGCGACAATCCGTGCACGCCCCGACGCGTTGGCCGCGGTGCGAGCCGGTGAGCATGGAGCCGGTGACGAGTTGGATGGCGGGAATGCCCGCAGAGGCGGCTCCCATGAGCTGGGCCGGCACGGTTTTGTCGCAGCCACCGATGAGCACGACGGCGTCCATGGGCTGTGCGCGAATCATCTCCTCCGTATCCATCGCCATGAGATTGCGCAGATACATGCTCGTCGGGTGCGCGAAGCTCTCGTGGATCGAGATGGTGGGAAACTCGATGGGCAACCCGCCCGCGAGCATCACGCCGCGGCGGACCGCGGCGATGAGATCGGTGGCGTTGCCGTGACAGGGGTTGAAGCCGCTGCCGGTATTGACGATGCCGACGATGGGGCGGGAGAGGGCGTCATCGGTGTAGCCCGCGCCCTTGATGAACGCGCTGCGCAGGAAAAGGGAGAACGCGGGGTCGCCGTAGCTGGTGAGGCCGCGACGGAAGCCGGTGGGGGCGGGATGGGATGCCATGGAGGGATAGCAGATGGATCGTGGTGGAGCGGCGTGACCTAAAACCGCGTAAGGGGGCGCGTCAGCCCGGGCCGGTTGGGTGTTTTAGAAACAGCGGCGTGGGGTCAAACCGCACCAACATCACCAATGCACGCGAC
>JANPIT010000112.1:0-3721 GCA_031425115.1 Opitutaceae bacterium
AAGAGCTACGCGACCTCGGCCGCCGAGAAAGTCATCACCGAGCACTTCGTCCGCATCGGCGTGAACGCCACCATCTCGCCGACGAAAGGCTCCTACTGGCGCGTCCACTATCCGATTCCGGATCCCGCCCCGCGCGTCACGCTGATCATTCCGACGCGCAACCGGCTGAACTTCCTCAAGCCCTGCGTCGAAAGCCTGCTCGCGAAGACCACGTATCCAAATTTCGAGATCCTCATCGTCGACAACGACAGCGACGACCCCGAGACCCTCGCGTATCTCTCCGAGGTAGGGCGAGGCGTCCCCGCCGAGCCGTCGCGCGAAAAACGCCGCGTCCGCGTCGTGCCGTTCCCCGGCGAATTCAATTTCTCCGCGATCAACAATTTCGGCGTGGGTGAGACCGATGCGCCACTGGTCGGCCTGCTTAACAACGATCTCGAAGTGATTCACGGCGACTGGCTCGACGAGATGGTCTCGCACGCCCTCCGCCCCGAGATCGGCTGCGTGGGCGCCAAGCTCTACTACCCCGACGACAAGATCCAACACGCCGGCGTGATCCTCGGTATCGGCGGGGTCGCCGCCCACGCGTGGCAAACGCACCCGCGCGGCGCCGCCGGCCAGGCGCACCGCAATCTGCTCCAGCAAAACATGTCGGCCGTCACCGCTGCGTGTCTCGTGATTCGCCGTGACGTGTTTCTCCAGGTCGGCGGCTTGGAAGCCGACAAGCTCAAAGTCGCGTTCAACGACGTCGATTTCTGCCTGAAGGTGCGCGCCGCCGGCTACCGGAATTTCTGGACGCCGTATGCCGAACTCTACCACCACGAGAGCGCGAGTCGCGGAAAAGAGGATACGCTGGAAAAGCGCGACCGCTTCCGGAGCGAGGTCGAATACATGACGGAAAAGTGGGGCGACGCCCTCATGAACGATCCCGCCTACAACCCGAACCTCACCCTCACAATCAACGACTTCACCCTCGCCCTCCCCCCGCGCGAGTGGCCGCTGTTGAAGTAGGAATCGGAATTATTAACCGCGGATGACGCAGATGGCGCGGATATCCAATCCATCCTGCCTTTATCCGCGCCATCCGCGCAATCCGCGGTTAAAAAGTTTTTATGGACGACCTCATCCACAAAAATCTCAGCGAGGACATCATTGGGGCCGCGATGAAAGTCCTCAATACGCTCAAGCCCGGCCTTGATGAGAAGCTCTACGAAAACGCGCTCCTCATCGAACTCGTGAAACGAGGGCATCGAGTCGAACAACAACAGCGATTTCCGGTGCACTACGAAGGTCAGCTGATCGGAACTCTCCAACCTGATCTCATCATCGACGACTTGGTTATCGTAGATCCCAAAGTTGTGTCCGACTTCAGCGACACTCACGTCGCCCAGATGAGCGGCTATCTCGCCATCACAAACCTTCAACTCGCTCTCCTACTGAATTTCAAATTCGCCCGCCTGGGCTGGAAGCGAATCGTGCGCTCGAAACCAGTGCCTTTATCCGCGCCATCCGCGTAATCCGCGGTCAAAAATTCCGTGACCCACGAAGAAAAACTCGCCCGCTGGCTGCCGCCCCGCACCGGTCTTGTCGGCGTCGAAATCGGCGCCGGCGCTTCGCCCGTTCCCGGACTCGATCCCGCGCCGATCTACGTCGATTGCTTCAAATCCTTCGGCGCCGAGCCCAATCGCGCGGACTTCTACGGCCACGCCTGCGCGCTCCCGTTTCACGATCACTCGCTCGACTACGTGATCGCCTCGCACGTGCTCGAGCACGTCGCCAACCCCATCGCTGCGCTCGCCGAATGCACCCGCGTCGTGCAGCCCGGTGGCGTCCTTTACCTCGTAGTCCCCGATCGCCGGGCCACCTGGGAACACACGCGCGCCCTCACGCCCGTCGCGCACCTGTTCGAAGACTACCAGCGCGGCACCACTGCGTGCGACGCGTCGCACATCGATGAGTTCGTCTTCGAAGCCGACTGGTCGCGCTAAGAGCCACAGACCGCTCCCGAAGATGTATCCGAGCGTCGAACCGCGCTCGCGCGTGGGATGCACGAGGCCGTCGCGCGCGGCGAGGACATCAACATCCATTTTCACACCTTCGAGCCATCGAACTTCCGCGAACTGCTCGAGACTCTGACCGCACGCACGCCGCGCCGTGCCCACGCGCCCGTTCGCTCCTCGCCTGACGACACCCCACGCGCGCCGCACTTCGGCTGGGAGATTCTCGATTTCGCCGAGCACTTTCCCGCTGGGTGCCCCAACGGCATCCTCGCCGTCCTCCGTGTGCACAAAGGCTGGCGCGCCCGCGCCGACGCCGCGGCCTTCCGCCTTCGTCACGCTGGCAACTCTCGCGCCGTGCTGCGCGACGATGCGCTTCCCTTCGCCACGTGGGCGGCGCAAACCACCGGCCTCGGCGGCGTGCGCTGATTAGTTGCCTGAAGGTGGAGCGCGTTGTCCTCAACGCGCTTTCAGGAATCTTGTCGTCGCCAAAACCGGACGCAGGCGTTGAGCTTCTCTGCCGTCGGGTCGCGCCTATTCCGAGGTGGATCGGCTTGACCCCAAGCCGCTGGTTTGAACGCACGCGACTCGCGCTCGACTGTCACACGTCCTGAAGCGGCTCGAGGTCAAGCCGCTCCTCCTCAAACCGTTTTTCTGCTCGCCGAGAGAAAGCTTGTCGCGCCCCGCCCGCATCGGTTCCTCTCGCGGCTCCTTGTGCCGAAGAAAGTCCTCATCGCTGCGCTCGCCGGCTGCCTCTTCGCGCTGATTGTCGGCGCTAAATGGGCTACCTTCGACCGGTTCGGCTCCGCCATGCCGGATTGGGATCAATGGGACGCCGAAGCATCCGAGTTGCTGATACCGTGGTTCGAACGCGACCAGTTCACCGCCCACCTCTTCCATCCGCACAACGAGCACCGCATCGTTCTGACCAAGCTCCAGAACCTCGCGCTCTGCCTGCTCAACGGCCAGTGGGACTCGCGCGTCGAGGCCGCCGCCAACGCTCTCTTGCACGCCGCGCTCGCCGTCGCCTTCTGGCTGCTGGGCTGCCGGCTCACCGCCGCGCGGTGGCATGCCCCGCTGTTCATCCTCGCCTTCCTCCTCTTTGGCCTGCCCGTCGCCTGGCAGAACGTCCTGGGCGGCTTTCATTCGCAACAATACTGGCTGCTGGGCCTCTCCTTCATCGCGCTCATCTGGTTCCCGTTGTCGCGCGCGGGGAGCGGCGCGTGGTGGGCCGGACTCGCCGCCACCACGCTCGTGCTCGGCTCGATGGGCTCCGGCCTCGTCGCGGCCGCCGTCGCGATCCTCGTCATCGGCTTTCGGATACGGCAGGGCGCGGTCACCCTCAAGGCCAGCGCCCCCACCCTCCTGCTTGCCGCCGCGCTGGTGCTCACCGGCCTCCTCACCCGCGAGGTCGCCGCCCAGCATGCGAATCTAAAAGCGCGGAGCGTATCCGAGTTTGTTTTGTCGTCGCTGCACAGCCTGCAATGGCCGCTACGCCACGCGGATTGGGCCGCGCCCCTGATGTGGGCGCCGTGGGCCTTGCTCGCGTGGAGCCTGCTCAAGCGCGACAACCCCACGCCGCGTCGCGGCACGTGGGCCCTCGCGGGGTTGGGTCTCTGGACCCTCGTGCAGATCGCCGCGACCGCTTACGCCCGCGGCGCCGGCGCCGATTATCCCGCTCCGCGCTATCAAGACACGCTCGTCTTCGGCACGATGACCAATGGCAT
>JANPIT010000113.1:0-2484 GCA_031425115.1 Opitutaceae bacterium
CGAACCCAAGACGCTTTGAAGGGGCGCAGACTTGCTGCGACCTCGTTCGGAACAAGGGCGCAGCAAGTCTGCGCCCCTAACAACAGGCCACCAAACAAGCGCGTTGGGGACAACACGCTCCACCTTCAAACTACTGCAGCCGCTTCACGGTAATCCAGGCGCCCTCGTATTTGAGGCGCCAATACCCGCTACCCGACCGGTAGATTTCGACTTCGGCATTCTGCACCACGGGGAGCGAGTTGCTCTCCGAGCCGCTTTGCCGCCACACCTGGCCGTTATCCAGCGGGAAGTAGGTTCCGCCGTGCCAGCCTCGGAACTCGCCGACGACGCGCGCACTGAAACGCTCGCGCTTGTCGTCCTCCGCCTTGCCCTTGAACGCCTCCACGGCGCGCGCGACCACGCCCGGCTCTTTTTTCTTTTTGTAATCGGCCACGGCGACTTCCGCCGCGACCGCTGCCTTCTGCTCCGCCTGCTGGACCTTCGCCTCGGTTTTCCGCTCGACCTGTTGCACCGCTTGCTGAACGGCGGTGGTTGTTTCGCCGCGCGTGTAGGCGCCGACGGCCGCGTCGAGCGCAGCGAGTTGCGCTGACGAGAGACCGGCGAGGCCGAGTCGCTGTTTTTCCGCCGCCGTGAGGGTTTGACTGAAGGGCTTGGCAGATTCGGCGGCCGGCGCGGAGACGGCAAGGAATGCGAGGATGAGGAATGCGACACGCGTCATACGAACAAACCGTAGGACCGCGGATATCGCGCCGCCATGCAAAATCTGGGGTGGGGCCGGTTCTCCGAACCGGCCTGGGTTTGAGCGGCAATCTGCAATGTCACCTCGCGCACGATGCGGGAACTCAAGCCGGTCGTCGCAAGCAGAGCAGGCAAGACAGCGCCTTCAGATTATTCGCATGCAGCACTCGCATGCGACGATCGGCTCGGAGAGCCAGCCCCACCACAAAAAACGCCCGCCGCGGTGAAGCGGCGGGCGTCGAGCGCAGAGACATCGGCGGAGCCGATGTTTGTGCTTTAGAATTTACGCGTGAGCGAGAGGTAGACGAAACGGCCTTCCGCGCTGTAGAGGAAGCCCGGATACCCGGTCGAGTTACCCGCGTTGCCGGAGGCGAACGGCGGATCCTTGTCGAACAGGTTGCGCGCACCGATCGCGATCTTCGTATCGTTCAAGAACGGCGCGAAGCGGTTCTGGAAATTATACGCGATCTGCAGGTCGTAGATCCAGGTGGGACGGACGAAGAAGTCGTTGCCCGTGTTGCCATCAACGTCCCAGAAGCCGTCGGTGTAATTGGTGCCGAAGACGGTGCTCACACCCTTGAACGACCAGCCGACTTGGGCGCGGCCCTTCCAGCGGAGATAACCGTTATCCGAACCCGTGCCGTCAGCCGTCGGCTGGTTGACGAGTTCCAAAAGCGGACCGCCGGCCGAGATCGATTGGCGGAAGTGCGTATACATGCTCCAAATCGTGGAGAAATCGAAGCGGCCCAAGCGGTCGGTGCCCTGGACGTAGTTCACCGAGTAATCGAAGCCGGCGACCTTCGTGAGACCCACATTGCCGAACTTGGAATTGATGATGGAAATCGATCCGTCCGCCAGGAGTTCAACGCTCTCACCGGCCTGCAGGCCACCGGGAGCAGGCGCACCCGTGGGCGTGCGGCCGAAGAACCGATTGGCCGTGTTTTGTGCGGCCGAAGTGACGGTGTTCTTGCGCTCGATTTCCCAGTAATCCACGCCGAGGGTCAGACCCTTCAAGCTGCGGAACTGCGGCGACCATACGATGCCGGTATTGAGATACTTGGTCTTTTCCGGAGCGAGGTTGCGATTGCCACTCGTCGTGATCGTCTGCTCGGGCTCGTTCACGCGCGTCAACGGATGGATGATCGGCGTCAGGCCTTGAATCGGGCTGGAGTGCAACTCGAAGAGCGAAGGTTGGCGGAATCCCTTGGACCAGCTGCCACGCAACGTGAGCGAGCTGTCGATCGGCTGCCAGCGCACGCCTACCTTGGGCACCGTGGTGCTCTCAGTCTCCGTCATGAAGTTTTCGTGACGGACGGCAGCCGTGGCCCTCAGATCGTGTGCGCCAGGGACGTTCCGTAGAACCGGGATATCCCACTCGGCAAAAGCACCCCACACTTTGCGATGGCCTTGGGTGATGGGATTGGGCGAGCTACCGATCAGGTCGCCGATGCCACCGTAGGGATCAGGATACTGGTTGAGCTGTTCCTGACGGAAGTCGGCGCCCACGGCGAATCCGACAGAACCCGCAGGCAGGTCGAGCAGGCTAGCCGTGGAGATGACGGCGTTGACCTGGTTGAGCTTCGACTCATTAAGGTCCTTGGTGTTGATCTTTGCCGCACCGACGATCCGGGCGTTGTTCGGGATCGAGACCTGATAATAGCCGAACGGATTATAGGGCTGCGTGGTGCCGAGGTAATCGGCACTGCCCGGCTGAAAGAACGAGTCCGCGCCGTTCATGAGGCGGTT
>JANPIT010000114.1:0-3145 GCA_031425115.1 Opitutaceae bacterium
GCGCCGGGCGCTTGGTCCGGGCGCGTGAGGGGATGCAGCACGGACGGGACGCCGGGTGTGACGGCCTCGCCGAGATCGGTGTAGAGGCCGCGGTTGAAGATGTGACTGGGGCGCGGCTGCGGCAGTTCTTCCATCACGAGCGTGCGGTGCCCATGCTGGCCGGCCTGGCCCTCCTCGGCGGTGCGCAACTGGGCCTTAAGCCGGAGCCACCGTCTGTCCTGAGAAGCCTGATACGCTGCGAGCTTGGCGACCTGCGCGGCCGTGCGCTGGGCTTTGGGCGTGGCGAGGACTTCGTCCAGATCGGCGCGCGAGAGTGGGGGAGCGTCGTCGTCCGCCACCGCTTCAACCGGTTGGGCGGGGGCGGGCGAGTCGGATGAGTTCGCGAGCTGCGCTTCAAACGCATCCACGCCGGCCGCGAGTTCTTTTTCGCGCGCGGTGATGGCGGCTTTGAGCTTGGCGAGAGCGGCCACGGCTTCGGCGTCCGGCGCGTCGGGCTTCGCCGATTTGAGCGGAAAATAGGACTCGAGAAAAACGATGGAGGAGACGACCTCGGGTTTATTCAGGTTCGCCTCGATGGCGGTGCTGTTGAAGAAGGCGTAAAGCTGGTAGTAATCCTTGTGGGTGATCGGATCGTATTTGTGCGTGTGGCACTGGGCGCACTCGAGAGTCGTGCCGAGCCACACGGAGCCGAGGGTGTTGACGCGATCGAGCACTTGGTTGACGCGCGACTCCTCGGGCACACTGCCGTTCTCGATGCTGATGGGTGTGCAGCGATTGAAGCCGGTGGCGATGCGTTGATCGTCGGTCGCGTTCGGCAGGAGATCGCCGGCGACTTGTTCGATCGTGAACTGATCGAACGGCATGTCGGCATTCAGCGCGCGGACGACCCAGTCGCGATAGGGCCAGATATCGCGGAGATCGTCTTTCTGATAACCGTGGGAATCGGCGTAGCGCGCGAGGTCGAGCCACGGTCGCGCCCAACGCTCGCCGAATTGCGGTGAGGCGAGCAGGCGATCGACCAAGGCCCCGTAAGCGATAGCGAGGGTGTCGCGGCGCGCTGCGACAAGAAATGCGTCGACGTCGCCGGGCGAGGGCGGGAGCCCGGTGAGGTCGAGGAAGATGCGGCGGCAGAGGACGGCGGGATCGGCTTCGGGTGAGAGTGAAAGTTTATCCTTTTCGAGGCGGGCGAGGATGAAGCGGTCGATGGGATTTCGTGCAGTGGCGGCCGCGGCGACGGGGTTGGCGCTCGTGGGGAAGGCGGGTCGCTGCGGCTTGACGTAGGCCCAATGCGGCGCGGGCTTCACGCCGTCCGGCCACGGGGCGCCGGCGTCGATCCACGTTTTGATGCGCGCCACGTCCGCCGCCGACAGCGGCTCGCCGCGATTGGGCATCGCGTCGTCGTGATTCTTGGGGCGCGTGATGCGAAAGTAGAGGTCGCTCTCGGCCGCGTTGCCCTTGACGATGATGCCCTCGCTCTTGAACGCCCGCTCGCGCAGATCGAGCCGCAGATTGGCCTTCTGGTTTTCGGGCCCGTGACACTCGAAGCAGTCGCGCTGAAAGATCGGATAGACATCGCGCGCGAAATCGACCGGGGCCGCGGCGTGGGCGGATGCGGCGATGCTCGCGCCAGCGAGCCCGGCGCCGCGGCGAAGCACAGTTCCGACCGCACGGGCGATCGGCGTGAAGGAAACCGAAATCATGGTGACGAAAAGTTAGGGGAGGCGGGGGCCAAAGGAAGCGACTATCGGGCGTCGAGGGGCGGAGGGGGAGCCGCCATCACGTCTATCTCCCATGACGGGAGGAAAGGTGACGATGTTCGACGAAAAAACTCTTCAGGCGCTGTCACGTTTCGCGACTTGCGGTGAGATAGTGAGGATGAACCCCGCCCCGCGTCTTGTTGCCACGCTGCTGCTTTCCACCAGCTGGGCGCTCGCCCAGGTCGCTTCCGCTCCTACCACCACTCCCACGTCGTCTATCGACAAACCCGAGGCGAAAAATTCCGACGGCGCGCTGGTCCTCTCGCCGTTCGAAGTTTCCGCCTCCAACGACGTGGGCTACATCGCGACCAACTCGCTCGCCGGCTCGCGTCTCAACGCCGCGCTCAAGGACACGCCCGCGATCATCGATGTCTTCACGAAGGAGTTCCTCGCCGACTTGGGCGCCAACGATCTCCAGACCGCGATGGCCTACTCCAACAACAGTCAGGAGGACGTCGGCGACAGCATCCGCACGATCAACGGCATCGAGGCCGTGCAGGCCGGCGCGGCGTTTCAGTTTCGCACGCGCGGGCTGCCCGGCAGCCGGGCGCGCAACTATTTCGACACGCGGCTCCCAATCGATCTCTACGTGGTGGACCGTCTCGACGAGTCCCGCGGGCCGAACTCCGTGCTCTTCGGTATCGGTGCCTCCGGCGGCATTGTGAACAGCACCACCAAGCGAGCGGGTCTCAGCAATCCCGCGATCGAGACTACGCTTCGCGCGGGGTCGTTTCGCCATTTCTATTCCGCCCTCGATGTCGACCAGCCGGTCATTCGCGAAAAACTCGGCGTCCGGCTCAACGCGTCGCACAGCGAGCAAGGGAGCTGGCGCGACTACGTCGCGACGAGGAAACAGGGTATCCATGGCGCGGTGACGTTTCGCCCTTTCAAGAACACCGAGATTCGCGCCGAATATGAGACGGGCGATCTCCGCGGCACGATTACGCGCAATTTTCCGGCGCGCGATGGCGTGACCCGCTGGTGGGACGCTGGCAGCCCGACCAATCCGAGCGTGGGCGCCGCCGCCCTGACCCCGGCTGAGACCGCCGCCGGGCTCTCCCGTCTCACGACCGCGAGCCGCGTAATCTACGTGGCGAATCAAGGCGGCTACGCGATCGATGCGCGGAATAGTCTTTTCACTCTCGGCCGCTCCAACGGCAGCGTGCTCCTCGATACCGCTCGCATGCCTCACACGGCCAATGCGAGCGGCCCCGGCGCGCGCACGTTCAGCGACTACGACGTCCATTCCGTCGTCGTTGAGCAGCGTATCGCCACGAAGCTTTTTGCGGAGGTCGCCTACAACCATGAGAACGGCGCCTGGCTCAACTACGACATCGGGTCGGGCGAGAACCTCCTGCTCAACGGCGATCCGAACGCCTATCTCCGCA
>JANPIT010000115.1:0-6529 GCA_031425115.1 Opitutaceae bacterium
GAGCGTTCACCTGATAATCGACGAATTCCTCGCTGAGCCCGATCGCCTCCAGGAACTCGGCCGTCGCCAGGAAATTCCGCGTGGCGAAGAAATTCTTGATCTGCTTCCGGAAAAAACCGGTCGAGAGTTCGCCGCCGTTCGGCGAATAATACTCCAGACGGAGGTCGAGGCTGTTCGCCGTCCACGGGATCAACGCGGGGTTCTTCGTCGTGATGGTGCCGAGCGCGGAGCCCGTGGCGTTGCTGTCGGGGTTGAAATCCACCTGGTTCACATTCGTTGCGCCCATGATGTTGCCGAAGTCCGGACGACCGAGAGTGCGCGCCACACCCAGCCGGCTGATGACGTTCGGCGTGATATTGTAGCTCGCGTTGAGGCTCGGATAATAATCGCCGTATTCCTGCTGCACGCGCGCGCCGAGTTTTTTGTAGATCAACTTATCAATCTCGATGCCGTCGGTCGTAATCGGAATCGGCCGGTTCTGCGCGTTGAGCAGCAGCGCTCCGGTGGTGGGATTGCGCTGATACTGCGCCTGGTTGTCCTGCAGCACCGTGCGGCCGTCGTCCGTCGTCCGCTCATAACGCACGCCGGTCAGGACCCGCAGCCGGTTGTTCAACAGGGCAACATCGCCCATCAGGTAGACCGAGTCGATGCGCTCGGTAATTTGCTCGGTGTTGACGGCATCGGCGCGCAGGTCGACGCGCTGATTCGCGGCCGTCCGGGTGAAGTAGCTGGGATATTGCTCGTAGAGTTCCCACGCCCGGCGGCTGCTCAGAAATTCCGGCTGCGGCGCATTCCGCGGCATGTGGTAATCCAGCAGCGCGTAGTTTGTCAGGTCGATCGGCGAACGCGCGATGCTGTCATCCGCGTTGCCGACGATACCGTCCGGGCCAGCGTAACTCGGAGTGAACGACGACGCGCGACGCGCGCGGTAGGACTCATTAGAGGAGATGCCGGACTTGAGAGAGAAGCTCGTCGCATCGGTGAAAAACTTCCGCTTCACGTCGAGACGCGCGTTCTTCGCCGTGCCGTCGTTGTCGCGCGTGCCGTTGCCGCCGACTACGAGATTGTAGTTCTGCACATCGAGCGGATTGACGACATCCCCGGCGGCGTTGCGGACCGTGATGCGCCCGGGAAGATGATCCGTGAACCCATCGAGATCGATCGTGGCTCCGGTAATCCGCGCGCCGGGCGTCTCGAACTGACGGTGCGAGGTCGCGCGATAAGTTTGGTCGGAGAAATTATAACCCGCGCCGCCGGTGATGTCCCAATTCGCGCCGATGTGGCGGTAATTGAGCCGGAGGATATTGTTTCGCACGCGCACATACCGCGCAGTGTTGTTGAGGCTCATCGCGCCCAAGCCGGGCCGGCCGTGCGTGAAGTCCGAGCCCCAGGTCAGCGGCGTGTTGCCGGTGTTGATGATGAACTGGTGCTGCTCGTAATCCTGCACGAGCCAGTTGCCCGAGTAGACGAACGACAGCGTGTCGGCGGGTGACACCTTCCAGTCGACGCGCGTCCCAAGCGAGTAACGGTGCTCGTAGACCGGGAAGACATTGTAGGTGTATCCGGTGAGGTAGGGACTATCGACCGAGGCGCGCTGTGCATTGGTCGCGTTGTTGGCCGTGTTGAACGTGCGGTTGATCCGGCGGGCGACGCCAAACTGATCGTTCTTCACGGCGTTGATCGAGAAACCAAAAGTCTTCGAGACCGGCACCGTGTAGGAGAAGTCAAAGTCAGGCTGGTAGTGATACGTTTGTTTCTGGTCGTCGCCATCGCCGCCGCCCGGCTGCTTGTTGAACGGCAGGTCGTGCTTGTTCTTGCTCACATACGCCTTGAACCGCAGCTCCGGCCGGCTCGCTTCGAACGCCGTCCGGCTGACCATGTTGATTGAGCCGCCCAAGCTCGATGCGGACGTCTCGGGCGTCGGGACTTTATAAACCTCGATGCGCGACGCGTTGCTCAACGAAAGAGCCTGGAGGAGCGTGGTGCGCGTCGGCCCGGCCGAGCCGGCCGAATTTACATCGTCGCCATCGAGCGCGATGTTGGTGTAGCCTGCAGGCATCCCGCGCAGGCCGATCGAGACCGAGTTCATCTGGTCGGTGTTCACGTCGACGCCGGGAAGATATTTCACGAACTCACCGAGATTATTTTGGATGATGTCACCCATCGCATCGGTGTGCAGGACGGTCTTGATGTTGCCCGCGAAGCGCTGCTCGTTGATCGCGATCGAGGCCGCGCTGGTGTCGCGGGCCCCGCCGACGACGAAAGAATCGAGCTGCACCACGCCATCACGCGCCGCGGTCGATGTGCCCGCGCCGGCGCCAACCGGCGACAGGGCGAAATCGCGGCGCGCCGTCTCGCCCGCGCTCACCTTAACGGCAGCGGTTTGCGGCGTCAGACCGGTGTAGAACGCCTGCACGTTGACCTCGCCGGTCGGGAGCTGCGTGAAACGATACTCGCCGAACGCGTCCGTGAACGCCTCGCGGTTCGTGCCGGTAATCGTGACGCGCGCGTTCTCGAGCGCGGCGCCGCCGGCGGTATTCTGGACGCGGCCGGTCAAGGTAGCGGTGGTCGTGTTCTGGGCGAACGCACTCGTGGCGGTCAGCACGGTGCACGCAAGCAATCTGGCCGCGAAACGCGCGGCGAAGCGCAGCGAAGGGGTGAGGGTCATAGTCAGGGTGGGTTGGTCGTTCCGAACAAAACAGACCACGCCCGCGCGACCATCGTTTTCTTCTGCAATCCGCACTCTCCGTGCTGGCGCGGGCCGGTGCGCGCTACGGCGTTCCACCACAGAACGGGCCGCCCGGAGGTCGGCCCCTACCCTCGATTACTACCGCGCCGCGTGCTGTCTTACCCACGCGGCCGTTACATCGGTGAAATCCGTGAACACGCCATCCGCGCGCGCGGTGCGGAACAGCGCCGCGTGCAACGCATCGGCGCTCGCGCAATTTTTCGGCAGGTCGTCGATCCGCACCGTATAGGGATGCACCGCCAGCTTGCGCGCGCGGGCGAGCGCCACCAACTCCCTAAATTTCGGAGCCGCACCCGCGACTGGCCAGGTCACAATGCGGCCGACCGCCGGACCGATGCCGTCGACTACTCGCGAGAGCTCATCGAGACCGGCCGGAGTGCACAGCGCGTCGTGATCGGTGCCGTCCTCGCCCTTACCCTTGGCCTCGATCAGCTGAATCAAGCGGCCTTTCCAGCCGAGCTCGCCGCGCAATCGCCGCACTTCGCCGAGTTCGAAGCACTGGAGAAAACACGCGTCGGCCTTCGTCGCGTAACCGTATCGCGCCAGGATCGGCAGCACGATCTTGCTGATGTCATGGCCTTGTTCGCGATGCCACTTCGGTTGCTTGATCTCAGGATAGATGCCCACCGTGCGGCCCGTGCTCCGATTCAGCCCTTGGATCAGTTGAATCTCTTCCTCGAGGGTCGAGATCTGAAACGACGACGGCGAGGCGGCGGAAGGATAGCGTTGCGGAAAAACCGCGCGGCCCGTCGACGCGCTGAAGCGCTCGCTCACGCGCAGTTGTTTCAACTCGGCGAGCGTGAAATCCAACGCGTAATAGCGGCCATCCGCGCGCTTCCGCGCCGGAAATTTCCGGGCAACGTCACTCACCGTATCCAAATAAATATCATGCAGCACGACCGGCACGTCGTCCTTCGTGAGCACCAGATCCTGCTCGATATAATCCGCCCCGAGTGCGTGCGCGTAGGCTTTGGCCGCGAGCGTATGTTCGGGCAGATAGCCGCTGGCGCCGCGGTGGGCGATGACGAGAGGGGACTGCGCGCAGACGGCGCCGACACTTACCACCAAAGCAAGGAAGAGGGTTCTCATTTTGATTTCATTTCGCCGCGCTGGTCGTCCGGTGGGCGAGCGTCAACGCGCTGAACCCCATCGTGAGCACGCAGCACACGATCATGGTGATGAACACGGAGTTCGTGCCCCAGCGATCCCAGATCCAGCCCACGCCTGTGCCCGCGATCGCGGAGCCGAACGCGTAGCCAAAGAATCCCGTGAAGCCCGCGGCGGTGCCAGCGGCTTTTTTCGGCACCAGATCGAGCGCGTGCAGCCCCACGAGCATGATCGGACCGTAGATGAAAAATCCAATCGCGATAAGTGCGGTGATATCGAGCCAGAGCGGCCCCTTCTCGTTGAGCCAGTAGACGATCACTCCCGCGAGCGTGAACGCCATGAACAGAATCGTGGCGGGGGCACGGCGCCCCTTGAACACCTTGTCGGAGATCAGGCCGCAGAGGATCGTGCCGGGGATGCCGGCAAGTTCGAAAGCGGTGTAGGCGAAGCCGGCTTCCTTGAAATTGAAGCCCTTCGACAACTGCAGATACGTCGGAATCCAGTTCAACACACCGTAGCGCACGAAGTAAATGAACGCGTTGGCGATCGCGATAAACCAGAGAAATTTATTGTTCAGCACGTAGCCGATAAAAATCTCTTTGAAGCTCAAGGTGCGCTCGTGCTGCACCGTGTAGTCGGGCGGGTAATCGTTCTTATACTGCTCAATGGGAGGCAGCCCACAGCTCTGGGGGGTGTCCCGCAACAGGACCATGATCACCACGGCCACGCACGCTGCGATCGCGGCATTGAAGTAGAACGTCGCGCCCCAATCGTTGAAATAGCCCACCGACCACGTCGCGAAGATCGCGATCGCCGCGCCGCCGATGTTGTGCGCGACATTCCAGGAGCCGACCGTAAACCCGCGCTCCTTGGTGCTCCACCAGTGCACCATTGTCTTGCCGGACGGTGGCCAGCCCATGCCATTAACCCAGCCGTTCAAAGATTGGAGCCCGATGATCAGCGCCAGTGAGCCATAGATCGCGGGCCATAAACCAAACAGTGCGGTGATCCCGCAGCTCAGCAGCAGGCCCAGCGACATGAACCACCGCGGGTTGCTCCGGTCGGAGACTGAACCCATGATGAACTTCGACAGGCCATACGCCAGGGCCAGTCCGGTCATCGCGGACCCGAGCTGTGCCTTGGTGTATTCGGGATGGGCCTTCAGAATCGCCGGCATCGCCAGCGCGAAATTATTCCGCACGAGATAGAATCCCGCGTAGCCCACGAAGATTCCCGTGAACACCTGCCAGCGCAGCCGACGATAAGCGGGATCGATCCGGTCGACCGGCAATTCGGGTGCCACCGGGGCGGGTTTGAGGAAAGAGATCACGCGAATTTAGCGGGCCGCCGCGTTGCCATCGCCGTAACCGTGCGCCTTGGCCGGCCACGCCAGGATGAACATGAACGTGCCCAACGCACCAATCGCGAGTAGCACGCCGAAACCGACGCTCCAACCATGGCGGTCGACGAGGTAACCCAGGCCGACGCCGGAAACGAGCGTGCTCGCGTAGCCGAAGAGGCCCGTGAATCCCGCCGCGGTCGCCGCCGCGCGTTTCGTCGCAAGATTCGCGGCGGTGATGCCGATCAGCGCCTGCGGACCGTAAATAAAAAATCCGGCCATCGCGAGAAACACGGTCGCGATCGCCGCCGTGTTACCAAACTGCCAGAACAGGAAGAGCGCGACGCACGCCCCGATCATGCAGAAGACGCACATGCGCGCTCCGCGCCCCTTGAACACGCGGTCCGTCATCCACCCAGCGAGCAACATGCCGACGATGCCCGAAACTTCGAAGGCGCCGACCATCCAGCCGCCTTTGTGCACCGGAAAATGTTTCATCTCCTTGAGCAGCGTCGGACCCCAATCGAGCACCGCGAAGCGCAGAATATAAACGAAGAAATTCGCGAGCGAGATATACCAGATGTAGGGGTTCTGGAATACCTGCTTCTTCACGAACTGCTTGTAGCCTGCGGACGTGCGATCCTCGTGATCGCCGTCTTTTGCGCCGGCCACCTTTATCTCGGGAAGACCGACCGAGGTCGGCGTGTCGCGGAGCAGGATGAACAAAATCAACCCCGCGACGGTGCAGAGAATCGCCGGCCCGAAAAAGCACCACCGCCAACCGAAAGCGACGATGTAGCCGCAGAACACTCCCGCGACCGCCGCGCCGATGGAGTGTGACGTGTTCCAAATCGACATCTTCGTCGCGAGTTCCCCCGGCGGAAACCAATGCGTCATCAGTCGGCAGCAGGGCGGGAATCCCATCCCCTGCACCCAGCCGTTCACCATCCACGCGATCCCAAACCAGAGCACGGTAGAACCAAATCCAAAAAAAACATTCGCGCCCACCGACAGCAGCAGGCCCGCGACCATGAAATAACGCGCATTGGCGCGATCCGCCCACATGCCGTTCACGAATCGGGAAACTCCATACAGCAGCCCGTGCAACGTGAGAAACAAACCGAGATCCGCCTTGGTGATACCAAGATCCGTCTGCATCGCGGGCATCGCGAAACTCAGATTTTTGCGGACGAAATAAAACGCCGCATACCCAAACATCGTCGCGATCAGCGTGCGGATTTGCCAGTAGCGGAAACGCGCCGCCATCTCCGGCGTATCGGACGGGATCGCGGTCGAACCGCCGTGAGCGGGGACGGGGATCATGGGTGGAGCGG
>JANPIT010000116.1:0-8661 GCA_031425115.1 Opitutaceae bacterium
CGGTCGTCGCTCTCCTGCGCCTGAATCCGCGCGACAATGTCACCCACCGTGCGACCATCGGGACTCACCACCGGAGTGGCGGCGCGCGCCAGCCAGTCCGGATAGTTCGCACCGAGATACTTGAAGGTAAACTGCCCCTGCTCCTCGAGCAGACTGTGATTGTGACTCGCATTTGCCATCAGGCGAAAATTCTTCGTCGGGTTTGCCACGGCCTGAAATTCCCAGCCCTTCGTGTTCTGGGCACGCACGTCGCCCCACGCGGGATCGACCCGTTTGCGCGGGTCGAGCGCATCCCAGATCGCATTGATCCAGTTCGTTTTGCTCCCGCGGATCGTCGTGTCGTTGATGTTCTGCTGCTGCGTTTCGAAATACGTCACGGAGCCGCTCACACGTTCCCGCAGGAGCGAGAATTTCAGACCCGTATCGTAGCCCTGGCCGCGACGCGGCGGCAGCAGCTCGTTCGCGAGCGTGCGCGTCGACTGATTCACCGCCACGTAGTTCGTAGACTGGTTGTAGAAGAAACTGACATTTTTGTGCGCGTTGAAAACGACGCCGACGAGATACGGGCGGCCCACCCCTTCCAGCGCCGGCAGCGCCCGGCCACCCCACGGTCCAGACGAGTAAACCCCGCGCGAGTCCTCGCTATACTCCGTCTGAGAAAGCTTCGACTCGTCGCGCCGGAGCCCCGCCGTCACGGCGAACAAGTTGTCGAGCAGGTTGCCTTGAGCCGCGAGCACCAGCGACTCCGTGCGCGCGAAATTATTGCGGGGCGCCACCGTCGGGAGCCAGGCGGAGCGAATCCCGTTTTCATTTATCGGAGCGTAATTCGAGACGAAGTAATCGGTCGCGCCGGGCTTGAAATACCACCGGCGTTTGATGGCGTTGCGCGCATCACCGAGGTCGGCGACGGAGCCGGGCAGCGGCGTCTCGTTTACCTCGAGCAAGGTCTCGAGCCAGTTGTGGGTCGCCTCGTTGCTGTAGAGACCGGCAATCGTAAACTTGCCGAGCCCGCGGCGGAGGACCTTCACGTGCCGGAAATCCCGCTCGTAGCTGAGCGTCGCTCGCAGCTGGTTCACATCGCTGCCAATCTTTTCCCACTTGGGCGCCTGCTCGTTGTAAGGGATGCCGACATTCGGGTTGGGTCGGCCGTCGGGTAGCTGCGCGTTGGGGTCGACTTGGATCGAGAAACCGAAGCCATTGCCGTCGAAATTCTCGCGGTATCCATGATCATGTTTCGCGCCGAGCTCGAGGTGGAGACCTTCAGCCAGCTTGTGCTGGTAAATCAGGGTGTAGTTCTCGTTGTCGAAATCGACGCGATCCGCGTCGCCCGCCCAGTAACGATCGAGCGGCAACACGCGGTTAGGGGTGCCCGCGCCGTAGCTGACCGACATCGTCCCGGTCGTAGCCGCACCGCGATTGCGCGGGCGCGCGCCGTATCCCATGCGGCCCCAATCCATCGCGCCGACGCCGGCGATGTAGACGGGATAACCGTTGGCGCTGAGAAATTCGACGCCCGGGGTCGCGGTGGTGCGTTGCGCGGTCGCGATGACGGGGCGGTTGGCGGTGATCCACGGATTCACCCAATCAAAGGGTGCGTAAGTGCGCGGGATCTTCTGGCGAAGGTGAGTCGATTCGACCTCGGCGTAGAGTGTGCCGTTCTTTACTGGCTGAAACGTGAGCGCGCCGTAGATCGAATCGCGGCGATTTTTCGAGGGCTTGATGTTGTTGCCGCGATCATCGTGCAGCAGATCGAGCCGGAGCGCGGCTTTGTTCGCCACCAGCGGAATGTTCGCGTCGAGGGCGCCGCGATATCCGCCGAACGAATCACCCCGCAGTTCGACGCGATGGGCGCGGTGATTGAGGACGGCCTTGTTCGTGGTGACATCGAGCGCGCCGCCCGGATTGCCGATGCCGAAGAGAATCGAGTTCGGCCCGCGGGTGAAAGTGAGCCGCGAGGAATTGTAGCTGTCAGCCGGCGTAAACGACGAAAAGAAATTCGTGGAGAGCGAGTCGGAGCGATAGCCGCGCACGACGAAGGGCGTGCCGGTGCGGTTGCCGTTGCCGTTGGTGTCGTTCTCATTCGTCGCGTAGGACGACGTGCTCGGCATGAAGTTGACGACGTCGTTGAAATTGACCGCGCCAATGTCGCTCATGAACTCGCTCGTCACGATCGTCATCGCGGAAGCGACGTCCTTCGCCGCCATGCGCAGTCGCGTGCCCGACAACGTTTCAGTCGCGGTGTAGCCGTTGTCGTCGCCGGCGTTGATCACGAAGGGCGAGAGCTCCACCGCCGCCTCGGGTTTGGTCGGCGCGGTCTGTGCGGTCACCGGGTGCCACACGGTCAGAAGCAAAGGCGCGAGGCGCCACCCACGGGTATTCATCGTGCGCGATCACGCTCGCGATGCCCCGCCCGAGGCAAATCCAAAACCGTCACGATCGCGTGACGCCCGCCCTCACGATCAATCAGGAGCGGAGCGCCACGCCGCCGACACTCGCAAAGGGAGACGGGGTCGAGCTGCCGACCGCAAACGGTGAGCGCGAGACCAACCGCGCAACCTCGGCTGGGGGCAGCGGGGCGAAGGTGGTTTTAAGCCAGTCGGCCGACAACGAGTTCGGCCGATAAGGCGAGCCGGCGCGCTTCGCCACCACGCCGCGAAAGCCAAGACGCGCGGCGGAAGCCAGGGCCTCCACCGAATTTCCATCGATCAAGGGCGAAAGGATAATGGGCGTGCCCTGCACGGCAGAAGAAAGCAGCAAGCGCCGGCAGAAGAGCGAGAACTGCCGCACGTCTTTGCCTTCGTGGCCCAGCAGATCGAAAGCAAGCAGGGCCGTCCCGCCGCACGAGGGTTCATCCACGGCCTGCGCGAGAAAGCGCGTAACGTGAGGCGGATAAGAGTCGAGGTGGAGAATTTCTCCATCGAGCACGGCCTCGGCGATGCGCAGCCGGGCGACGGCCGCGGCGATGCGCGGAAACCGATTCGTCAGATCACGGCCGTCACGCGCGAGCAACTGCACGGAGGAGTCGTGCTTGACGGCCCGGACCCGTTCACCGCCCCACAGAAATTCGTAGATCCAGTCCTCTCCGTGGGGGAGGTCTTTTACTTCTCTCGGGAGCAGAGGAGGCGCGAGCGTTTGGCGTTCAGCGGGGTAAGGAGAGCGCATCGACACTCGTGGACCGCGATTAACGCAGCCGGTGCGCAGATTAGGACCGATACCTGATGACAATCTACGGTGCAGCTCCCGCTAAAGGTAGCGCCGGACCTTACAGTCTCACTCTGACGTATATGGTCTAATCATCCCGTGAACGACCACGACTACAACGCCCTCTTCACCTCACTCGACGACGCGATCGATATTCTCGAGCGCAACCGCCGGGCGGATCCCGCCTATATCGCCGCCTTCGATACGCTGAAGCAATCGCGCGCGAGGTTGGTGAAGGCTCTCGACTCCGCCCCGGTCAGTCTGATCGAACTCGAGGTAGCCGCGGCTTAAAGCCAGCCGCCGACGCGGCGGCGACTATTGCCGGGCCACGCTGCGCACGCGCGGGGCGGCTCTCTGTAGCGGTGTCACCGGCGCCGTGGTCCATATTAGGTGGACTCTGGACGCGCATCCGACACCGGGCGCGGCCTTGCGCAATGCGGACACAGAAAAGAGCGACTCGATTACTCAAGTCACTCGCCATTTCCCGGTCATGGCGGCGACGGCCGAGAGCCGTCTTGCCGCCAGCCTGCTTCAGAATACAGTTTGTGGATACACGCTGTGCACGATGGTGGTGATCGTCTGCACGCAGGGGTATTTCACGAGGTAGCGGTGGGCGCCCAGCGCCAGCGCGCGCGCGACCGTGTCGGGCTCGTTGGAATTCGAAAGCACCACGATCGTCAGGGGCGCCAGGCCTTTCTGCTGACGGGCCCATTCCAGGAAGCCCAAGCCGCCCAACCCTCGCATGTTCAGATCGAGGAACAAGAGACGCGGGCAGCGCAGGCCGCCGTCGGCTGCATCGAGGCGCGAGCCGCCCAGAAAATTCACCACTTCCGAACCGTCATCGAACACCCGCACCGGATTCGGCACGCCCGTCTTCTTGATCAGCCGCTGCACGAAAAACACGTCGTCCTCGTCATCATCCGCGACCAGGATCGGAGGCAACGCCTGACCAGAGACCTGGCTCGCGGGGGGCAATGCGAGACCACCGAGGGAAACGGAGGCATCAGGTGAACGGGGCGAGCGACGAGAGGGGGACAAAACCGGGGTATGGTTTGAAACTTCGAGGGTCGGATACGAGTGCATGGCGGGGAGGCGATGATGGGGATTGCGGGGGCTTTGTGCCCTGACCTTATCAACTCGCGCACGGGGCCGCCGTTAGGTCTTCACCCACCCGGCGATGGGGCAAACGCTCCGTCGGGCCCCGAGACTTGTCATGCTCAGAGGGAGACGGAATGGTGGGGGCATGTGTTGCCGTCTTATCCCCATTCTACGTCACATCGTTTTCCCGATACTGTTGGTTGCCAGCATCACCGGGCTACGGGGCCAGCCCGCCGAATCGTTCACATTCGCTGCGCTCGGGTGCATGCCGTATGCAGCGGCCCCGAATTCGAGTGCGGCTTTCGCGCGCGTGATCGCTGAAATCAACCGGCACTCGCCGGCGTTCACCGTCCATCTGGGCGACACCATGAGCAGTGCGGAAGCATGCACCGACGAACTGCTCCTGCGCCGACGCGCGGAGTTCAATACCTTCGCCACTGCGCTCGTCTACACGCCGGGTGATAATGAATGGACGGATACACACGCCGAGAAGGCGGGAAAATATGTGCCGACCGAGCGCCTCGCGAAAATCCGCGAGCTCTACTTCCCCACCGAGCTCAGCCTCGGCCAAAAACCGATTCCCCTCGTGACCCAACGGCGCGACGCGACGTTCGCGAAGTTTGTCGAGAATGCCCGGTGGACGCGCAGCGGTGTAGTGTTCGCCACGATCCACACCGTAGGCAGCAAAAACAACCGCCAGGCCAACGTCCCGGGTGCCATGGAGGAGTGGCGCGAGCGCGACGCGGCCGACACGGCGTGGATCCGCGCCACCTTTGCCGAAGCCCGCGCGGTCAAAGCGCCCGCCGTCGCGTTGTTTTTCCAGGCCGATCCCTTTGCCGACGATAAGGGCGAAACGGGCTACGCGGACGGGTTCGAAACCTTTCTGAAAACCATCGAGGAGGAAGCGCGCGCCTTCGCGAAGCCGGTGTTGCTCGTGCACGCCGACGAGCATCGTTACCGGCTCGACGTGGGCATGCGCTTTGAAGCGACCGCTGCGCCACTGAAAAATGTGACCCGCCTCGAAACTTTCGGTGCTCTGAACATGCATGCGGTGCTCGTCACGGTCGACCCCGGCTCGCCTCAGGTTTTTCTCACCGCGCCCCTGATCGTGCCGGGCAACACGCTGCCCACCCTCCCGCGGCCGAAAGCCGCGAAGGCGAAGTAATGTAAGAGTTCCCCCGCGCCCGGCCTGGCCGACGTGGCCGGCGGGCCCAAAAAAACGCTGCGAGCGGAAAACCGCTCGCAGCGTTGAATTCTTCACGGCGCACAGAAGAGCGCCGAGGCCTCGCATTACATCGGGCGCGGGTTGCCGTAAGTGTCCACCGACGAGTTCGGCGGATTCTTTTTGTCGAACTTCTGCCACGCCGCGCGCGAGGCCGGACGGGCCTCGTCCCAACTCAGATTGGGCTTTGAGCTTTCATACTGTTTCCGGAGCTCAACCTCGCGCTCCTCGAACGTGTCGTTCATGCCGTGTTTGGAATAGCCTTCATAACCCACGCGATAGGCGGGGCTGAACTCGTCATACGGGCGGCCTTTCGCCCAGCCCTGACGCACGTGGTTCTCGCGCCAGTAGGCGTCTTCGCGGGTGGGATCGATCTTCTCCGCGATGCCCTTGCCCATCAAACCGCCCACAATGGCGCCAGCGGCTGCGCCCACGAGGGTGCCGACCGGGCCTGCGATCGTGCCGGCGGCTGCGCCCGCGGCAGCTCCACCGGCAGCTGCTCCCAACCCCGTGCCGACTGGATGTGAGCCCGGGGCGCCTGTAATGGGATCCGGATTACGCGATTTGTCCTTCTTGTTCAGCTCTCTGTTTAGATCTTTGTCATTAGTCATCGTCGTGATGGGTTGAGGATTTCAAGGCTGCCTGAGGGCAGGTATCGCATTCGTGCCGCCAACAAGACGACGCGACGCACACCGCTGGGGCAGGCAGACTTTCCCGCAGACCCCGCTCCGCAGAGCGCGTTCCGACCTCACCCCGACTCCGCGATTCTCTCCGGATATTTCCCATGCCCACACGGCGCAGATCCCCTGTACGTCACCCGCCCGCATCCGCATCCTCCGCAAAACCGCACCGCACCTCACCTTTTTCCCGGTCGCGAGTTGCGTGGCTGGCTGCCGCGTCGTTTAGGGCAGGACGTGGCGATAGCTGACGAACGCGATCTGCGTGCTGTCCGGGGACCACGACGGCACATTGATCGTGCCCTGGCCGCCGAAGAGCGTCGCGATGGTCTTCGGTTTTCCCCCAGCCATCGGTATCAGGCGAAGCAGGACATTCTGGTTTGCCGGATGCCCCTTCACCGCTTTGTCGAACGAGAGAAATGCGATCCACTTTCCGTCGGGCGACGGGTGCGGGAACCAGTCGCCGTAGTTGGGATCCGTCGTGACCTGTTCCTGCGCGGTGCCATCCGGATTCATCCGCCAGAGCTGCATCACGCCAGTGCGCTCGGAATTGAAATAGATCTTGGCGCCATCCGCCGTGAATTCGCAGCCATCGTCGAGCCCGTCGGCGGTCGTCAACCGCTCTTCGGCTCCGCCCGCGGTCGGAATTCGATAGATGTCGAAATTCCCATTACGCCGCGCGCAGTAGATCAGCGTCTGCCCATCCGGCGACCAGCCGTGCCAGTAGGATGGCCCCGTCGGCGTCACGAGTCGCGGTTCACCACCCGTCGCCGCCACGACGTAAACGCGCGAGCCCTGCTCGCCCCCGCCCGAGCTCAGCGCGAGCCACTTGCCGTCGAACGAGAGGCCGTGGTCGTTGTTGTTGCGGGTGACGGTGCCGGTGGGAATCTGCCGGAAGTCGCCCCCCGTGACGGGAATCGTGAAGATACCGCCGGCGCGGTTGACGATCAGATCCTTTCCGTCGCGCGACCAATTCGGCGCCTCGAAGTTCGAGCGTTCGCGGTGGATGAGCTTCCGCTCGCCCGTCGCGACCACGAGAGTTTCGAGACTCGTCTCACGGACACGCTTCTCGCCGGCCGTCGCGGGGCGAGTTGTCAGCGCGACATTCGTGATCCGCGCGGTCTCGCGGACCGTGGCATTGTGCGCGCTGACGGCCAGACCCACGTGCACCGGATCGGGCATCGCCAGCGCCAGGCCGCCGATCGGCTGAAAGATTCCGCCGTCCTTCGCCACTGAAGCGGTGAACACATCGCCATCCCGCTCCAACCTCACGGTCGCGGGGGCCTTGATCGGGGTGCGCACGCCGAAAGTGTCGCCGCCTTTTTCTTTGCGATATTGCAGTTCGATGAGGCCGTCGCCGTGCACCGCGATATCGACATACACGGCATCACTCTCCAGCCCCTGGCGCACCATCGCGCAGACTTTGCGATGCGCGTCCTGGCCCGGACTCGGGAAGGTGGCGTCCATCGTGAACGAGAGATCGCCCGAAAGCTTTTTCCACAGGAACTGAAACGCATCTTCCTTCGCCCAGATATTCGCTCCGCTCCCAGTGACCAGATAGTGGCCAGTTGCCGGGTCGAATTTGGCGTCACCCGCCAAGGCGATCTTGCCCACGTCCGTGGCGTTGTCGAACACCCCAAACTTCCCCTGCCCGGGTGACGAAGTCGGTTGAGCGCAAATTACCACAGACGCGACCATCGAGAGGATGAACGCGCGGGCGAATCGGGAAATGAACCTGGAAAACGCCTTTGAGACGCGGAGGACGCGGAGCCCGCAGAGGAGAATACCCGGGGGGTTCGCGCCGAGGCTCTTCACCCGGCAGGTGAATAATCCGATCACTGGATTCTCCTTCGTTCTGCTCCGCGTCCTCCGCGTTTCAACTGCCGAATTCAGGATGAAAAGGTCGCTCATAAGAAAGGTTAGGGTCTGCGACGCGTTGGAGTGGGCTGCACGCCGATTCTTAGGCCGGGCTGTCGGCCCGCAACCCACATTTCAGGGCGACCACGCTGTATGCGCTTGCGGCACCTACGGCAGATGCGTCCGCTGCTTCACGCTTGCCACTCATCAGAGCATAACGCGGCGTGCCACATTGTTTTTCCATGCGTCCAACTACCCTGCTCCCTCTCCAGCTCTGCGTTGCCTGCCTCTTCTTTTCGATCGCGCGGCGGGGGCGGGCGGGTTTCGTCGCTGCACCGTAGCATGAATTCACCACGCGCTCGTTTTTCGAGCAGCCCATGGGATCTTCGGCGATGCCCTTACGGTGGCCGTGAAATTTTTGTTGGGCGCTCTGCTTTATTTTTTCATCTCCGATTTCTCCGCCGCATGCGCTGCGCGCCACGCTTGCGCGCGAGCGTGGGCCTCAGTCGCGCCGACGACCGCGAGCAAACGGCGCAGGCGAGGATCGTCGCGGATGGGATCGCACGCCCGCTCGTAGAAAAAAAGATTGAGGCTTAGCCTCGTGAG
>JANPIT010000117.1:0-2875 GCA_031425115.1 Opitutaceae bacterium
GCGCCGCGCGATGCGAGCGGGCACGTGCTTGCGGAGCGCAGGCACTGGCTCACCAGCGAGCCGGAGCGTTATGCGGCGCTCCAACCGGAAGGCGCGCCGGTCGTCGCCGAGTTCGCGCAATTGTCCGCGGGCTGGAGGGAGCCTGAAGTTAATAGCGCGGGCACGCCGGCGGTTCATGCACTCGGTGCGGCGTTCGAACCGGACCTGTTGTTTCTGGTTGCGGACGACCGGGGGCAGTTTCGTTTGCGCGGCGGGGCGCTGTGTTTCCCCACCGGGTGGGCGCTCGAGGAGAAGCTCGGACACACCCTCGATTTCATTCACGGCGCCGTGCCCGGCCTCAACGGCGCGCTCGCCTCGCCGATCCAACAGTTCCTCACAAAGCTGAAGCCGGGCGTCGCGTTCCTGCGCGATAACTGGGGGATTGCGGCAACCGATGAGCTGAACCTGCATCCGGCACGCGGGATCGCGCACCCGGGGATCCCCGTTGCGCTGGATCGGCTTTGGCTACGCGTGGAACATCAGGCGCTGATCGCGTTGCCTCACACGCGCGGAATCGTCTTCGGAATTCGGATCGCGCTCCATCGGTTGGACGGTTTGGCGGGCAGCGCCGCCGGTGCCGGGTTGCGCCGAGCCCTCGCCACCATGCCGGTGGAACTACTTGGTTACAAGCGGCTCCAAGCCGTGCGGGACGACCTGATCAAGTTGCTTTAATCGTTGCTGGCTTTTGCGGGTGAGATTCACCAACCTTTCACCGCCTATGAAAAAACCAGCCTCAAAACTACTCCTAATTGCCAGCCTGTTCGCCGTAGCCTGCATGTTCACGGCTCCGGTCCAGGCACAGCCCACCGATGCCGAGAAGGCCGCGAAGAAGGCGAAGAAAGAAGAAGCCGACCTGAAGAAGTATGACAAGAATACCAACGGAAAGCTCGATCCGGACGAGAAGGCCGCTCTAGAGGCCGACGTCGCGAAAGCGAAAGCGGAAAAGAAGAAGAAGACCGACGGGAAGTAAGCTTCCGCGTTCGGCACCAGTTTGGCCCCGGCGAAAGCGCCGGGGCTTTTTTGTGCGCTAGTGTTTCTCCACGAAACCGCCGCTCCATTTGAGTTTGGTGCGGACGACGGAGAAGTGAGAGTAGTCGGCGCGTTGCGCTAACGGCAGGCGTAGTTTCGCCATCGAGATTTCGACGGGCGATTGCGCGCTGACCTTCAAGTTACGCTGGCCATCCATCGCCACGAGCAGCCGCGAATCGTCCGAGCGGTTGTAGACCCGGAGCTTCACATTCTCGCGAAAGATGATCGAGCGGTTGCTCAGGGTATGCGGACAAATCGGCGTCATCGCGATCACGCCCGCGTTGGGGTGAAGGATCGGACCACCCGCGGAAAGATTGTAGGCAGTTGAGCCCGTCGGCGTGGAAAAGATGAGGCCGTCGCAGGTGTAGTCGGTCACCAGTTCGCCATCGGCGAACACCTCGAGTCGCACGAGACGGGAGTTCACTTCGTCTTTCAACAGAACGTCGTTGAGCGCGAGGTCGTGCACACCGGAGCCGGTCGAGCAGTCCAGCATGGCGCGATGGTCGATACGGAAGTCGCCGCTGAGCAACTCGGCGAACTGCGCGCGGGCTTCGTCAGCAGAAAACGTCGTGAGAAAGCCGAGGCTCCCGCGGTTGACGCCGATGATGGGCACTTGCTCGCGGGCGGATTCGCGGGCCACGCCCAGCAACGTGCCGTCGCCGCCGATCACGCAGCACGCGTCGAAACCCTTGAGGTAGCCGGTGGGCAGGGGGAAGCGCGTCGTCTGCTTGAATTTCACGCCGTTCGCGCGCGCCATCGCGGCGAGCTCCCGGGCGAGCGCGGGCGCGCCTTCTTTGTTTTCGTTCACCACGAACGCGAGGCGGCGGATGGGTTTCATGCAGGGAAACGCGGGGTTTCGGGTTGCGCAGAGCGAAAGCGATTACCGACGTTTAGCGAACATTTGTCGCGAACGCCTTGGTCAGCCCGAGCAGGAACTCGCGATTGCCGTCCGCGCCGGTGATAGGGGAATCAATCGCGCCGAGAACCCGGGCGCGGGGCAGTTCCACCAGGGCGAACTCACGCACTCCGGCGAGCGCTGCTTCCTGCACGGCCGCGTCGCGGATCACCCCGCGGCCTTTGTCGACCGCGGATTTGCCGGCCTCGAACTGGGGTTTGACGAGGGCGATCAGCGTGCCGCCGTCGCGCAATCGCGGCCACACGGCGGGCAACACGGTCTTCAATGAGATGAACGAAAGATCCATCACGATCGCGTCGAACGCGTCGCGCGGCAGCTCCTGCGTATCGAGGAAGCGGGCGTTGATTTTTTCGAAATTGGTGACGCGAGGGTCGGCGCGAAGTTTGGCGTGGAGTTGGGCGCGACCTACATCCACGCACACGACATCCGCGGCGCCGGCCTGCAGCGCGCAATCGGTGAATCCGCCGGTGGACGCGCCGACGTCGAGCACGTGGGCGCCGCGCAGATCGAGCGCGAAGTGGGCGAGGGCGCCCGCGAGTTTCTCCCCGCCGCGGCTCACGAACCGTGGCGGTTGCTCGATGGTCAGCTCGAGGTCGTCGGGAAAATCCTTGCCCGGCTTGTCGAGTCGCGCGGTGCCATGCAGCACGCGCCCGCTCATGATGAGCGATTTCGCCTGCGAGCGCGACTCGGCCAGCCCGCGGGCGACGAGCAATTCGTCGAGGCGCACTTTCTTCATTTCAGTTTCTGGCGAGCGGGCGACCAGCACGTCGTGCGGCCGCCGATCGTCGCGTGCGCGAGCGATTTTCCGGACTTGGGGCAAAGCCCGCCGGGGCGCCAGCGATGCATGAACAACCAGGTGCGCGGAATGCCCACGTTGAGATCGTCCGGCAG
>JANPIT010000118.1:0-10389 GCA_031425115.1 Opitutaceae bacterium
GGGCCTGCGCAACTGCGCGAAGGGCTCACCGGATGCGGTGGCGGTCACCGGGCGATCCCATGTGTTGCGCGTGTTGGTGGACTTGTTCTGGCACGGTGACACCGACCGTGCCGTGACCTCCCTCGAAAAATGGCCCTTGTGGATGCAGCGGGAGGATCGCGGGGCGTTTGTGGCAAGTCAGGTTTGGATGTGGCGACGAGAACCGGATCGGGCGATCGCGGTGCTCAGCCCGATCGCCCGCGATGCGTTTTTCGACACCTATTATACGGGACCGAAATCCGTCTTGCTCGCCCTGGCCCACGAGATGGCGGGCCGTCCGCAGGCCGCGCGCGCGGAGTGGGAAAACGCCAAGCGAGTCGCCACACGCATGGTGGCGGAGCAACCCTCCCTCAAGCGCGCCTTGACGCTAAAGGCGGTGGCGATGGCAAAACTGGGCGAGACCGTCGAGGCCGAGGCCATCCTGCGCAGCCTCGAACAAGCGGGGGATTTGCGCAGCGAATATTGGTCGAGCGCCCATCCTTCGGCACTTTTGCGTGTCACGCTGGGCCGCGCCGACGAGTTGGCGACGCGCCTCGCTACGGAAAGCATGGTGGATATGGTGGCGGAGTCATTTCCCGCGCCGCGGGCCGCATTGCAGCTCAATCCGGTCTACGACACCGTTCGCGCGACTCCGGCATTTCAGAGACTCATGGCCGCGGCACCTGCGCCCGCGAGAAAGAGAGAAAATGCGCCGCCCGCGCCCGTCGCAAACGACAAATCCCTCGTCGTCCTCCCGCTCGAAAATCTCAGTCCCGATCCGGAGAACGCGTTTTTCACCGACGGCATGCATGCGGAAATCATTTCCACGCTGCAGGCCGTGCCCGAGTTGAAGGTCCTCAGTCGCGAGGCGGCGCTCGCGCTGCAACGCGACGGCGGTGCGGCCGAGGCGGGGCGCCGGGCAGGCGTCGCCCATGTGCTCGCCGGGAGCGTGCGACGCGAGGGCACCAAGGTCCGCGTGCTCCTCGATCTGCGGCGGGTGAGCGACGACGCGCTGCTGTGGTCGGCGCCGAAGGTCACGCGCGAACTCAAGGAGGCGCTCGCGCTGCAGGCCGAGGTGGCCGAGGAGGTGGCGCGCGTGCTGCGGGCGCGTTTCGACAAGGGGACGTTTGCCGGTCTGCGGTTTCTTGCCGCCGATCCCCGGGCTTACGATTCCTACCTGAAGGCCTACGCGCAGTATCAGCGCAACGTGAGCAACCCCGCCTCCATCCTGCAGGCGGTGGCGTTGATGGAAGAAGGCATGACCTTCGATGCCCAGTTCATGCCCGGCGCGCGGCTGCTCGGGCGGATGTATGTGCGGGCCTCTCAGGCCGAATCGAACCCGAACGCGGCGTGGGGCTTTGCGGCGGAGGCAAAGAAGTGGTCGGAACTCGCGTCGCGGCTGACGCCGGGCGGAGCGGGCGACAGTTCGCTCGCGTATTACTACGGCGCGGTGGAGCAGGATCCGGTGCGGTTCCTGGCGTATGCGGAGAACGCGGTGCGGGCTTTGCCGAACGATTTCGAAGGACACCATTACGTGGGTCTGGCGTTGCGGGGGTTGGGTCGGACGCATGAAGCGCTGCCGCACCTCGAGCGCTCGATCGCGCTCGATCCCCTGAATTCGCCGAGCTGGGCAGGTGTGATCGAGACGCGGGCCTATTTGCGGCAGGTCGATGAATTTCTGAAGTGGGTGGAGAAATACCGGCAGGTAAATCCGGAGAAGTTTCAGCAGGCCGGCGTCATCGCCTGGCGTTTCTGCCTGGATGGCTCGCTGCCGGCGACGCTGGACGACACGACGACGATGTTTGCGCGGCAAACCTGGCTCTGGCGGTCGCGGCAATTCGAAGAGCTGGCGCAGCTCGTCGAGCGCCTGCGGGTGGCGCCCGATCCGGTGAACCACAACAACCTGTCGCGTTTGCAGCGGCGCTGCGACGCGCTGCGCTGGCTGGGTCGCGAACAGGAGGCGATGGAGGTGGCGCGCGAGATCGCCGGGGTGGTGGAGCGCATGAATGCGCTGCCGGACCGGGATGTCTCGGGCAAGGCGCGACGGATGGCCCTGGCGCGGTCGCGGCTGGGTGAGTTCGACGCGGCGATCGCGGCGGCGCGCCGGGCGGTGGAGGCGCGCGAGGGGCCGGGGGTGGCGCGGCGCTGGGCGGAGGAAGTGCACTTGGCGGAAGTTTACGCGTATGCGCGTCGCCCGCGCGAATGCGCCGAAGTGCTCGCCAAACTGCTGCGCGTGCCAAGCGGGCTCACGGTTCCGATGCTGAAGGCTGACCCGATCTGGGACCACGTGCGCGAGGATCCGGCGATCCAGGCGCTGCTGGTTGATCCAAAAAACTCCGCGCCGCTGTGATACCATGAGCGCCGAAAACCAAGCCGTCTTTCTCAGCTACGCGTCGCAAGACGCGGAGGCGGCGCGGCGCATCTGCGAGGCACTACGCGCGGCCGGCGTTGAGGTCTGGTTCGATCAGAACGAACTCGTCGGCGGCGATGCGTGGGATGCGAAGATCCGCGGGCAGATCGCGGCGTGTGCGCTGTTCGTGCCGGTGGAACTGCTAGGGCAGCTCTTTGAACGGGTTGAACACCTTCAGGCCAGGCCGCCGGAAGTCCTTCTCGTTGCCGGTGACGATTGTGAGGTGATGGCGGCGCGCAGTGGCGGCAATATAGCTGTCCTCAACTGGCATCGTTTGGCCCGTGCCTTTCAGGAGGTGCTGTTGCTCGGCCCATACGTGCGCGACTGTGACGTTGAATCCGAGCACGCGTCCATGCATCGCATCGACGAGTTCGGTCAGCCATGCCTGAAGGGTCGCGCGCGGTCGGCCTTCCTTCGAGCGGACCCAGAACGCAAGTTGGGCGATGACGATCGAGCTGGTATAACAACCGTCCTGCTGCGCTTCGAGCCAGGCGATGACGCGGGCGTTGCCGTGCTTCTTCGCGGGCTGACTGAGAACGTCGGCGTCCAGCAGCCAGCTCATAGTTTGCGGCGCTTCGGCCGATTACGGCTACGGGCCGGAAGATCGTCCATCGAGACTGGACAGGCCTTGAGGATGTCCAGCCAGTTGCCCTTGGCCGCGACGCGGCGGAAAACGAGGGTGTCTTCCTGCGGGTCGAATTCGGCCTTGAAATGGTCGCCCGGTCGGGTGGGGGCTAGCGAGGCCGGCAGCGTAAGGCGGCGCTTGGCGTCGAGGGTTAGAATCATGGTGGGATTATCCCACACGACGTGCCTTAGTCAAGCTACCCACCGATGAGTGAACCCCACAAAGCCGTGTTCCTCAGCTACGCGTCCCAAGACGCGGAGGCTGCGCGCCGCATCTGCGAGTCGCTGCGTGCGGGTGGCGTCGAGGTGTGGTTCGATGTCGAGGGCGGGCTCGAACACGGCGACGAGTGGGACGCGAAGATCCGCCGCCAGATCAAAGAGTGCGTGTTGTTCATTCCGGTGATTTCGGCGAACACGCAGGCGCGGCATGAGGGTTATTTTCGGATCGAGTGGGATCTGGCGGCGGAACGCGCGCGAGGGATCGCCAGCGGCGTGGCGTTCATCCTGCCCGTCGTGATCGACGACACGCGCGAGCCCGCGGCGCTCGTGCCGGATCGTTTTCGTGCGGTGCAGTGGACGAAACTGCCGGGTGGGGTCGTGACGCCTGAAGTGAAGGCGCGCTATCTGAAGTTGTGGTCGCATCGCGCGGGTGTGTTGCAGTCCGCCAGCGTCGTTCGTGAAGCCAGTGCTGCGCAGGCGGCGCCGGCGGGCCGGTCCGGCCGCACGTGGCTGGTCGGCGGAGTGGCGGCGGCGGTTCTGCTGGTCGCGAGTGTTATGATTTTTCAGTGGCGGAGGTCGCTCCCGCCACCAGACACGGCTCTGCGGAACACGCCGGCCGCTACGCCCAGCGAGACTGACTCAATCGTGAAGCAGGCGCGTGAGTTGATCTATGACCCGGATTCGGCACGCAACGAGTTCGCGCTCGCGGAAAATCTGCTCAAGCGCGCGACCGACCTCGCGCCGAACTCGGGCACGGCGTGGGGCGCGTCGGCGTTGCTGAACCACTATTTTTATTCGCGAGGCTACGACAGCAACCGGCAACGGCTCGTGCGCTCGCAAGCCGAGGCGGAAAAGGCGCTGCGGCTCGACTCGCGCAACACGGACGCCCTGCTCGCGCTTGGCCTGCACCGCCGGGAGCTCGATGAAAAGGACCGCGCGCGCGACTACTTCGAGCGCGCGCTCGCCGCTGACCCGCAGAACTTCAAGGCCGTCATCGGGCGGTCGCTCCTGGTTGAGAATTTCACGGAACGCGCGAACTTTCTCCTCGATGCCGCCCGGACTTCAAAGCGGCCCGCCGAGCTCTTTTACTACGCGAGCCTCAATTTTGAAAGGGACGAAAACTACGAGGCGTCGCGCGTCGCCGTGGATCGCGCGATCGCGGCGCAGCCGTTCTGGCGGGCATTCGTGCAACGCGCGGAGGTCGAAGCCATGCAGACTGCCTCCTCGGCGAAAATCGACGCATGGCTTGATCGGGTGCCCGAACTCAAGCGCGACGAACCCCGCGTTGCGTTCATGCGTTCCAAGGCGGCGATGTTCCGACACGACGGGGCGGCGGCACTGCGCGCGCTGAACGCCATCGCGACGGATTATTTCGATGACAACTTCTTCATCGGCCCCAAGGCTTACTTGCTCGCGCAGGCGCTCGAGCAGGCGGGTCGGCCGAAAGAAGCCCTTGAGCAATGGACGCTCGCCGAGCGCGTGCTCCGCGAAAAACTTGCGGCCGAACCGGGCACCGCGAGATGGCGCCCAATGCTGGCGGTCGCGCTCGCGAGCCAGAATCGCGGGGCAGAGGCGAGGGCGCTGGCCGACATCGCGGCGGCCGACGATCGCGTCACACGCAATCGCGTCGCTGCAGAAATTCTCGCGGATGCCTTTGCGCGGTTGGGCGAGCCAGGGAAGGCCATCGCCCTTCTCGGCCAGGATGTGATCGGCTCACTGGCGGGATTTGTCTCCGCCGCCACGCTTGCCGCCGATCCGGCCTGGGATTCCCTACGCGCGCATCCGGACTACGCGCCTTTGGTCACGAAGTTGAAGCGGAGGGAAGCTGCCGCGAACTCGACCTCATCCGCAGTCGCAAAGCCCGAGGAAAAATCCGCTGTGGCGGAGAAAACCGCTGCCGCGGACAAATCCGTCGCCGTGCTCGCATTCAAAAACCTCAGCGGCGACCCGGCGCGCGAGTTTTTCTCCGACGGATTGAGCGATGTGCTGGCGGATGTGCTGGCGCGTGTGCCGGGGCTGCGCGTGACCGCGAGCGCTTCCGCGTTTTCGTTTAAGGGAAAAAACGTCGCCGCACCGGAGATGGCCCGACAGCTCGGGGTATCCCATCTGGTCGAGGGGACCGTGCGGCAGGAGGGGCAGATCGTGCGCATCACCGTGAAGTTGATCCAGGCGGATGGTTTTCAGGTGTGGGCGTCCGATCCACTGCAGCACGAATTGAAGAATATTTTTGCGCTGCACGATGAAGTCGCGGCGCTCGTGGCAAAGCATCTCTCGCTCAAGCTCGGGGTCGCAGCGGCGAGTCCAATTGTGGTGAATACAGAGGCCTACCAGCATTTGCTGCAGGCGCGGTTTTTCAGTCGAGGGGACACGAACGAGGGCTGGCGTCGGAGCATCGACGAATACAAGGCGGCGCTCTTGCTCGAACCCAACCTCGCGCCCGCTTGGGCGGAAATGGCGCGGTGCTACATTCAACTCGCGCGGTTCAGCGGCCTCGGACTCGCCGAAGCTTTCGCTGGAGCGCGAACCGCAGCGGAGCGTGCCGTGTCGATTGCCCCGCAGCTAGCAGAGGCACAAAACGCGATGGGCTGGGTGCAACGCACGGTCGACTGGGACTGGCAGCGCGCCGAGGCCTCGTTTCGCCGCGCCTACGAATTGTCGCCCGGGAATGCCGGCATCATTTGCGACTACGCGATCATCCAGAACAACACCGGGCGTTTCGCCGAGGCGATTGAGCTCGGCCGGCGTGCGCTCGAACTGGATCCGCTCAATGCGAGCACCCGCGCGAACCTCAGCTTGTTTCTGGGTTGGGCCGGTCGCTACGATGAAGCGGCGGCGGAGATGCAACGCGCGATCGCGTTCGCACCCACGGCGACCGAATGGCACGCTTATCTTGCGCGGTTCGAGCTGCTGCGTGGCCGCGTGGACGCTGCCGCCGCGGCGGCCGAGGCCGAGGTGAGTGAACGTTACCGTCTCGTTCTTCGAGCGCTCGTGCTTGTGGCGCGGAAGGATCGTGCTGCCGCTGACCGGGTGATCCAGGAAGTCATCGAACGATACGGCGACCGCGAGGCGGGCTACATCGCCGAATATTATGCCTGGGCCGGCGAGCGCGATTTGGCGTTTACGTGGCTCGAGCGCGCGCGTGAGCGCCGCGAAACGATCGTCATTTGGATACTTGGCCAGCGCACGCTTGATGCACTCCACACCGACCCGCGCTGGTTGGCCTTCCTCCGCAAGATTGGCTTCGCCGGAGATCAGTTGAAATGAGCACGCCAAAACCATTTACCGCAGAGAGCGCAAAGAACACCAAAGCCCGGTGGGCGCTCTCTGCTCCCTTTGCGATCCCTACGGTTAATCGCCTGAAATGAGCGCCGCGGAAAACAAAGCCGTGTTTCTGAGCTATGCGTCGCCCGCCTTCGCCAAGGCTTCGGCGGGCCGGCAGGATTTTTTGCGGAAGGAGGAGTTGTCACGTGAGTGAGTCGTCGAAAGCGGTCTTCCTTTCTTACGCATCCCTAGACGCGGAGCCGGCGCGGCGCATCTGCGAATCGCTACGCGCGGCCGGCGTTGAGGTCTGGTTCGATCAGAACGAGCTCGTCGGCGGCGATGCCTGGGATGCGAAGATCCGCGGGCAGATCGCCGAGTGCGCGTTGTTCGTGCCGGTGATTTCCGCGGCGACGCAGACGCGCCCGGAGGGTCATTTTCGCATCGAGTGGGAACTCGCGGCGAAGCGGGCGATGGAGATCGCCCCCGGGGTCGAGTTCATCGTGCCGATCGTGATCGATGAGACGCCCGAGCCGGCAGCACTCGTGCCGGATTGTTTCCGTCGAGTGCCATGGATGCGGCTGATGGGCGGTGTGGTGGCGCCTGAAGTGCAACAGCGGTTGGTCAAGCTCTGGTCGAACCGAGGTGGCGGTGAAAAGGAGCGTGAGGCGCGGGCCACGCCACCTCCCTCGGTCTCTTCAAGCCGGCCGCCCGGTTTTCTGAAGAGGCGCGGCTTGGCGGCGATTCTGTTCACCGATGTGGTGGGTTACTCAGCCCGAGTGCAGCGCGACGAACAGGGCGCGCTCGCGCTGGTCGAGGCGGACTTTGCGCTGATGCGTGAATATTGCACGGCCCACGATGGCGAGGTGCTCAATTCGATGGGCGATGGATTGCTGATGTGTTTCGCGAGTGCCGTGCAGGCGGTCGTGTGCGCGCTCGAACTTCAGGAGAAGTTTAGCGCGCGGCAAACCCGCGTGGGGCCAACGCATGCGCTGGAGCATCGGATGGGCGTGCACATCGGCGACGTGTTCCGGCCGGAAGCGGGTGGCGTGGCGGGCGACGGCGTCAACATCGCCGCGCGGTTACAGACGAGAGCGCCGCCGGGCGGTATTTGCATCAGCCAGATGGTGCACGAAACGGTGAAAGGGAAGGTCCCGATGCAGGCGGTGTTTCTCGGGCCCGAGTCATTCAAGAATATCGCGGAGCCCATCCTGATCTGGCACATCGCGCCCGAGCGGGCCGCCGCCCTCACCGGCACGATTGTCGCAAAGTCCGCGAAACCCGATCCATCGGTCGCGACTCGCCCGCGTCGCACGCTTTGGTGGATTGGGGGCGGACTTGCAGCCGCGGCAGCCCTCGCGTTCCTCGCGCTACGCCCGACTCCGGTTCCTTCCCCCGCAGCCGAAACCAGGACGACGGCAGCCGCTCCGGTCCGGTCAGAGGCCAAAGCGTTGCCGGGGGAAAAATCAATTGCCGTGCTGCCGTTCGAAAACCGGAGCGAAGACAAGGACAGCAACGCCTTCTTCGCCGACGGCATCCAAGAGGACGTGCTCACCAATCTCGGGGCGTTGCGCGATCTGCGAGTCATCTCGCGCACTTCCGTTGCCCAATATCGCAACACCACCAAGTCGATCCGGCAGATCGGCGAGGAGCTTCGCGCGCTTTATGTGCTGGAAGGCAGCGTGCGCCGCGCCGGCAAAGCAGTGCGTGTGACTGGTCAACTCATCCGCGCCGCGACGGACGAGCAGGTCTGGTCGAAGTCCTACGATCGGGACATCACCGACATTTTTGCCGTCCAGTCCGAGCTGGCGCAGGACATTGCGCGCGCTTTGCAGGCGGCGCTCTCGCCGCAGGAAAAGGCCACCCTCGCCCGCCGCCCCACCGAGAGCATAGCGGCTTACGAGGCATACTTGAAGGCGCGGGAGCGGATGCAAAGGCATGCCGGCTTGGGGCGCTTGGTCTCCGCCGTGGCTCTGCTGGAACAGGCACTCGCGCTCGATCCGAACTTCGCCCTCGCCTGGGCGGAGCTCGGTGATGTTAACGCGAGATTCGCGTTCGAAGAGTGGGACCGCACTCCGGCGCGGCTCGCGGCGGCGCGCGCCGCGATCGAGACCGCCTTGCGGCTCGCGCCCGAGGACCCCGGCGTCATCGCCAAGCTCGGCTTGTATTATCTCCACTCCGATCGCGATTACGCGCGGGCATCCGAGCAGTATCTCCGCCTGGCCGCCTTGCGGCCCAACGATGCGGAAGTGCTGCGCGCGCTCGGCCGCATCCGGGTGTTGCGGGGGCGGTGGGCCGAGGGCGTGGCCGATCTGCAGCGCGCCTTTGAACTCGATCCGGGCAACCGGGATGGAGCCGTTTACTTGATCCGGGTCCTCACCGCCGGCCGGCGTTACGCGGAGGCCGAGGCGCTGGCCCGCCGGCTGGAGGCCGCATTTCCAGAGAGCATCAATGTGGCTATGCGTCTCGCGGCCAATGCTTTTTTGGCTCGTGGCTCGACGAGCGAGTCCGAGGCGTTTTCGCGGCGAAACTTTCATGACGCCCCGCCGCAGCTGTTCGCTTACCAGCGGCGCATGCTGGCGCGCCTTCGCGGCGACACGGCAGAGGCGATCCGGCTCGACCGCGAAAGCCCGTATTGGGATGGGGCGGATCATCCGTGGGCGCAGGAGACCGCGGCGGCGGTCACGCTCGCGGACGCCGGCGATCTCGTCGCGGCGCGCGCCCGCGCTGCCTCTGCGCTCGCGATCATGGAAGCGGAGCGGCCCCGGCAGCAGGCGAATTCGTGGTTGTTCGCCTGGATGGGCATGGCGCAAGCGTTGCTGGGTCGGAAGGAGGAAGCCATCGCCAGTGCGCGGCATGCGCTCGAGATTCTACCGGAGTCACGCGATGCCGTCTTTGGCGTTGAAAACGCCCTGGTGCTCGCGTCCGTCTACGCGTGGGTGGGCGAGAGGGATTTGGCGCTGGCCGAGTTCGCCCGGCTCTTGAAAACACCGCAGGGTGCCAACGTGTTCGCGGCCGCCCGGGGATCCATCAGCGTCAACGTGCCGGTTTCGTTCAAGCCGCTGTGGGACGATCCGCAATTCCGGGCGCTCCTCGCTGATCCGAAAAACAACGAGCCACTGTTCTGAAGATGAAAGACGTTCACTCCGCTGTCTTCTTGAGCTACGCGTCGCAAGACGCGGAGGCGGCGCGCCGGATAGCCGAGGCGTTGCGGGCGAGTGGGGTGGAGGTGTGGTTCGACAAGGATGAACTGGTCGGCGGCGACGCGTGGGACGCGAAGATCCGGAAGCAGATCAAGGACTGTGCGCTGTTGATCCCAGTCATTTCGGCGGCGACGCAGGCGCGCACCGAGGGGTATTTTCGACTCGAGTGGCGGCTGGCGGACCAACGCACGCACCTGATGGCGAAGGGCCGGCCGTTTCTGCTGCCCGTGGTGATCGACGACACCCGCGATGCCGAAGCGCACGTGCCGGACTCTTTCACCGAGGTCCAATGGACGCGATTGCCGGGTGGCGAGACGCCGCCGGCGTTTTGTGCGCGGGTGGGGAAGTTGTTGGGTTCCGAAGTAGCCGGGGTCGCCGACCCCGGTCCAGCCTCACCGCGGTCGGCTACAATCAGGCGCCGCTCCTACGCGTGGGGATGGGCCGCGATCGCCGTGCTGCTCGTCGCCGCTGCAGGGATTTTCCAGTGGCTGCGGCGTCCCGCCGCAGAGGCCTCGGAGAATCTGCGGCAGAATGCCGCAGCCACTTCAAACCCGCCCGCTGCACCGCAGCCCGGTCCCAAGTCCGTCGCCGTCCTGCCGTTCACCAACATGAGCGAGGAGAAGGACAGCGGATTTTGCGCCGACGGTATGCACGAGG
>JANPIT010000119.1:0-6185 GCA_031425115.1 Opitutaceae bacterium
GGGCTACTCCTTGGGTCGCGAAGTTGTAGGCGCAGTGTTGGGCCGGCGCTGAGCATGAGCTCCTCGCTGACTTCGCCCGTCGACGCCTACATTGCCGCCGCCGCGCCGTTTGCCCAGCCGGTGTTGCGGCATTTGAGGAAGCTCGTGCACGCCGCGTGCCCGGAGACGGAGGAAGCGATGAAGTGGAGTTCGCCCTGCTTTATTTATCGCGGAAAAATGTTGTGCAGCATGGCGTCGTTCAAGGCCCACCTCTCCTTCGGTTTCTGGCACCAAGACATGGAGAAGCTCATCGCGGAAGAACTCGGCGCCGCGCCGATTGGGCAGGCGATGGGATTGCTCGGCCGCATCACACGACGCGAAGATTTGCCGACGGATGCGATGCTACGCCGCTACATCAAACACGCCATGGCCTTGACGGACGCCGGCACGCCAGCGCGGCCGCGCGGGGCGGCCAAACGGAGACCCGAGGCCCCTGTGCCCCTTGATCTCGCGGCGGAGTTAAAGCGAAGGCGCAAGGCAGCAAAGGTGTGGGCGGCGTTCAGTCCGAGCCAACGCCGCGACTACATCGAGTGGATTACCGAGGCGAAGCGGAGTGAGACTCGCGCGCAGCGACTCGCGACGACGATCGAGTGGCTAGCGGAGGGCAAGGCGCGCAACTGGAAGTATCAGAACTGTTGATGCGTGAGACCGGTGGTGGTTGCAGACCGTTGAGCGTGGACGCCGGGACTGTGACGCGTCGCGTGCCGCCCGGTAGCCACAATGCGCGAAGGGTTTAATCGCGGGTGGTAATTCCCGCGGAGATCGGTCGTTTTTTGTGAGATGCGCGCCGTCGACTGGCGCACTGCGCTCAGCGATCAGCGGCGGCGGATTCGGCGTTGGCTCCCAGATCGTCGACGGAGGACTGATGACGCTTGTCGGTGCGGCGCTCGTGTCGCTCGCGGATCTGTTCGTCGAGCTTCTCTACCAGGCTGTCGAGGACGCTGTAAGCGTCGTCACCTTTGGCGGTGGCGACGAGATCGGGCCCGCTGATCTCGATCTGGCTGGTCGCGCTGTAAAGATGGGTGCGGCCGCGACTTTGCTCCTGCGTGAGGCGCACGTGAATGCGGACAATCCGTGGGTTGTGGCGGAGGAGGACGGAAAATTTGTCGCGAATTACGTTTTGGAGGGCGGCCGTCAGCTCGAGGTGCACGCCCTGCATGATGATCTTGTCGGCGGGTGCGGCGGCCGGGTCGGATGGGTTCGTCATAGTCGAACCTAGACACGCGCCGGACGCGTTGGTGGCTGGAAGAACCCGACGGAAATGGGAGCGTGGAAATCGTTGCCCCGTGGCTCAGCCGGTCCACGGCCGCGAAGGCCGCACGAGAATTTCTTCGACGGTCGCGCGGGCGGGCAGGGTGGCCGCGAACCACACGCAGGCGGCGATATCCTCCGGCTGCATCATGCGCGTGCGCGCCTCGGCGGAGGGCGGCACGGGACGCTTGTTGAGCAGGGGAGTATCGATGTCGCCCGGGAAAACGCAGCACGCGCGAATCCCATTCGGCCGCTCCTCGGCATTGATCGTTTGCGTGAGGCCGGTGAGTCCAAATTTGGAAACCACGTAGGCGGCACCGGCTTTGGGGGAGGCCTGCTTGCCGGCTTCAGAGCCGACGTTGACGACGGTGCCGGCGCCTTGCTGCCGCATCGCGGGCAGAAATGCCTGCACGAGGAAGAGCACGCCATTCACGTTGGCGTCCATGACGGCGGCGTAATCGGCCCGCGAGAGTTCGCCGAGCGAACGGCGCGGGATGTTGTTGCCGGCGGCGTTGACCAGCACGTCGACGCGGCCGAAGTTTTTCAAAATTCGTTTTGCCGCGCGGGCGATGGCGGCTGGGTCGGCCAGATCGCAGGGCTGCGCCAGAAGCGATTTTCGCGTGGGGGCGGGGGCGAGCGCAATCGTCTCGGCGAGCGCGTCAGGCCGGCGGCCGAGGAGGGCAACGCGCCAGCCTTCGGCGGCGAATTTGAGGACCGTGGCCCGGCCGACGCCGGAACCGGCGCCGGTGATAATTGCGACGGGGGAGGAGGACTGCTTCGAAGCCATAGTATAATAGAGCGAGCCGACGAGTGAGCACAGCGCCGAAGTGCAAGCGAGCAACAATGCGGCGCGCGCTGCGCCATGATTGGTCGATCTGAGTAAGGCCACAGACCTGCAATTCTGTCCGTTAGTCACGCGGGCTCCGCCGTTCGTCACAGTCGACTCGTCGCGAAGGCGCATGACAGTTCATTGGCTTTTGATGCACTGCGTTTTCCAGCCGCGGTGTATCGCTTATCCTGATGCAATTGCCCCGCCCGACCACCTGCCCCTGCGCCTCTCCGGTGCAGTGGGGGAAGCGGGAAAAAGCTCGGGAGATATTCCCATTCGTCGAGGCCTTTATCCCAAGGTTTCACGTGGGGTTCACTGTTAAGCTCACGTCGAGTCAGGTCGCTTAGTTTCCACTTCTCCTCCGCTCCCGCTTCAGCCCTGCCACCGGCGTGCCCCCGCGCGTCGTCTGCCACGCTTTGCCTCTCTTCCTGCCATGCTTCGCTCCTCTTTTCCCATGATCACGCGCGCTATCGTCAGATTGCTCCTCGTCTCGGTATTCGGTTTATTGGCACGACCCGCTGGGGCGGCGCCAGCGATTACGCAGCAGCCGACGTCCGTCAGCGTGACCGTCGGCCAGCAGGCGCAGCTAAGCGTCGTGGCGAGCGGCACTGGCACGCTCACATATCTATGGCAGCGCAGCGGCTTCCCACTGCTCAGCCAGACGACCGCAACACTGACGCTAGCGCAGACCGCGTTGAGCGATGCGGACACCTACAACGTCGTGGTGACGGACACCACCGGTTCGACCCCCTCGGCGGTGGCCCGGCTGGGGGTGGCGCCGACCGCATATCCCGGAGCGCTGAAAATCGATTCCACGTTCAATCTCCCGGTCGAATCGGATTTTAATGGCACGCTCACCACGGTGGTGCCCTACCTCTTCAACGGCACCGCCGCCGTCAGTCAGTTCATCGCCGCGGGTGACTTCATCCGCGTGGCCGGTAACAGCTCCATCCGTCGTCTCGCCCGCTTCAACGCCGCGGACGGCTCGCTGGACACAAGCTTCGCCAGCAATGTCAATTTCACGGTCAGTGCCGTCCTGGTTCAGCCCGATGGCAAGGTGGTCGCGGGCGGGAACTATAACACCGTCAACGGCCAGAATCGCATCAACCTCGTGCGGCTCAACCCAGACGGCTCGATCGACCCCACGTTCAACGCCAGCGTGAACAGCTCGATTCTGGCGCTCGCCCGCCAGCCCGACGGCAAGATCCTCGTCGCCGGTTCTTTCACGACGTTTTTTAATAACAACACGGTCAACCGGATCGCCCGCCTCAATGCGGACGGCTCCACGGATGCCACCTGGCTCACCGGTTCGACGCAGGGCGTCACCGGCCAGATCAACGCGGTCGCCGTGGATCCCGTTTCCCTGAAGGTCCTGATCGGTGGCGCCTTCACCGCACACGCCGATGGCACGGTGCTGAATCGTATCGCACGACTAAATACGGACGGCTCGCGCGACACCTCCTTCCCGAACGGCGCCGGCACGGGGTTTGACAATACAGTCAACGCCCTCGCCGTTGACGGCACCACGACTGGTCCGACCGCGGGCGCAGTCATGGTGGGCGGCGCCTTCACCACTTATGGCGGCGCGCCGGGCATCAATCGCCTCGTGCGCCTCACGCCGGCCGGCGCGCGCGACACGACCTTCAATTACAATCTTCCGGTGGGAACGGGCTATACCACGGTCCCCTCGGTGGCGTTCACCGCCGCGCCCGCGGGCGGCGTGACTGCGGCCGCCACCGCCGTGTTCAGCGGCGGTCAAGTCACCGCGATCAATATCACGAATCCTGGTTCAGGTTATACGGCTACTCCGACCCTCACGATCAGCGGCGGCGGCGGATCCGGCGCCGCCGCGACCGCCACGTTGGTGAGCGGCGCCGTGAGCGCCATCACCCTGACGGCCGGTCCGAATGGCACCGTCAATTCGCTGGCCTACGACAGCGCCAACTCTCGCTGGCTGGTCGGTGGCGCGTTCACTTCCTATAACGGAAGCGCCACATTCAACCGCGTGATCCGGCTCGGCGCCACGGGCGCCCTCGACCCGAGCTTCAATCCCAACGTCAACAACACCGTCACGAGTTTGTTCGCGCAGGCCGACGGCGCGGTGGTGCTGGGTGGTTCCTTCAGCACCGTCGGCGGCCAGTCCAATCGCATGCTCGCACGCGTTTCGGCTTCTGGCGTGCGTGACGCCGCGGTCAATCCCGGTTTCCGCGTTGTGGCCACCGTCAACACGATCCTGCCCCTGCCCGGCGGAAAATACTTGGTGGGTGGAGCGTTCACCCATCTCGGCACCACGCCCACGCAAAATCTCGCCCGGCTCAATTCGGATCTCACCCTCGACCAGACCTTCGCGCCGCCGGGCGGGACGGGCTATACGTCGGCGCCCAGCGTCACGTTTGCCGGTGCCGGCACCGGGGCGGCTGCCACCGCGGTCGTCAATCCCTCCAACGGACAAGTCAGCAGCATCGCGATTACGAATGGCGGCACCGGTTACACCACTGCGCCTACGGTCACGATCAACGGCGGCGGCGGCTCCGGAGCGACGGCGACGGCCACAGTGGCCTCCGGGGTTGTGACCGGCGTCACGCTCACCGCGGCGTCGCCGGGCCCCAACGGCACCGTCGTGAGCGCGGCACTGCAAGGCGACGGAAAGATCGTCATCGGTGGTGCATTTACCAGTTTCAGCGGTGCGACGGCCAACCGCCTCGCCCGACTCACCTCCGACCTCACCCTCGACACCACGTTCAATTCCGGCACGGGCCCGAACGGAACCGTCAACGACATTGCGCTGCTCTCGGGCGGACCGCTCTATATCGGCGGCGATTTTTCGACCTATAACAGCGCGGCGCGCGCCGGCGTCGCGCGCGTCAATGGCGACGGCACCATCGACCTCGCCTTCAACGCGGGCTCCGGCTCGTTTTCGGTCAACTCCATCGCTGTGCAGCCGGCCGACGGAAAAGTGGTCGTGGGTGGCAACTTCACGACGGTCAACACCGCGACCCGCAATCACATCGTCCGTTTCAATACCGACGGCACGTTCGACAGCGCTTTTCCGACAGCGGGCGCCAACGGCCAGGTTCGCGCGGTCGAGGTCCAGCCCGATGGTCAGATTCTGATCGGCGGCGATTTCACGGCGTATAACAGCACCACCATCAATCGCCTCGCCCGCCTCAACGCGGCCGATGGCACGCTCGATGGCACTTTCGCGACGGGCACGATGGTCAGTGGCACCGTCAACCAAATCGTCCGCCAGGAGGACGCGAAGGTTCTCGCCTACGGAAATTTCACCACCTCCGTCGCGGGTGCCGCCTCGACCCGCCACGTCGCACGTTTCAACTCTTCCGGCAGCCTCGATCTTTCCGCCCACCTGCAGCCGGCGTCGATCGGTTCGTTCCTCACTACCTCGCAGATCAGCGCGCTTCAGATTCTCGAAAATGGCAGCGTCCTCGTGGGGTCCAATATGCTCACGATGGGTGGCGTAGAGCGCAATGGCCTCATCCGACTGACCAGTGCCGCCACGCAGCCGGTGATCGCGAGCCTCTCTGCGAGTGCCGTCCGCGCCGGTGACACGCTGACGATTACCGGCAGCGGTTTCACGGATGTCATCGCCCTGCGCTTCAATGGCATCGCACCGGCGGGGACGATCTTTACGGTGAACTCGCCGACTTCCATTACGGTCACGATTCCGCCCGCGGCGGTCAGCGGCCCCGTCACGGTCCAAACCGTCGCAGGCAGTGGAAGCAGCTCCGCCGCGCTCGCCGTCGCGCCTGATTTCCAGCTCCGCAACCCGGGCACGACCGCCAGCTCCCTCGAGACGGGCATCGCGTATGGCAACGGCATGTATGTCACCGCGTCCGCCAACGGCTCGCTTTGGAGTTCGCCCGACGGCGTCAGTTGGACCCAGACCTTTTCCGGCCCCAACGGGATCAACGGCCTCGCCTTTGCCGCGGGTCAGTTCACCGCGGTCGGTAATTCCGGCACCATCCTCACCTCGACGAACGGGACGTCCTGGACCCAGCGCGTCCTGCTTACCACTGCGGGGCTCAACGGTGTCACGCACGACGGCACG